>JAZRGY010000024.1:0-25896 GCA_045644485.1 Candidatus Cryptobacteroides sp.
ATGACCTCGTCGCTGATGTCCTTTGGATGCGATGTCGAGAATCGGACACGCAGTTCAGGACTTATCTTTGCCACCATTTCCAGAAGTTGTGCGAAATTTACATTCCTGTCCGCATTTTCTGAGTCCTTCCAATAGTATGAGTCTACATTCTGGCCGAGGAGGGTTACTTCCTTGTATCCGTTTTCGAAAAGCGTTCTTGCTTCCTGTACTATGGTATAAGGGTCACGACTTCGTTCTGCACCTCTGGTATATGGGACTATGCAGTATGAACATACATTGTTGCATCCGCGCATGATCGATATGAATCCGGAGATTCCGTTACGGTCCATCCTTACAGGGCTGATGTCTGCGTAAGTCTCCTCATGAGACAGCAGGACGTTGATCTGTGGCCTGTCCGGGGCAACGGCGCTCAGGAGTTCCGGAAGGCTTCTGTATGCGTCCGGTCCCGCTACGAGGTCTACAGCCTCAAGAAGTCTGTCCTTAAGCCTTTCTGCCATACATCCGACGATGCCTATCACGACCCCGTCCCTCTTGCGTTTCTGCAGTTTGAACTGGTCGATCCTGCCCCATATCCTCTGTTCCGCATTGTCTCTGATGGAACATGTGTTGGCGAGAATCACAGTAGCCTGCTCTATGTCTTCAGTGAGGGCATATCCGGCATCCTGAAGGATGGACAGGATTACCTCGCTGTCGTTTACATTCATCTGACATCCGTATGTCTCGATATATACCTTCGGCCTTGAAGGGTCTGTTATTGGTCTGATGTTGTTCATATGTCTTTGTTGTCATCCTGAAGAGCCCGGTGGGCCGCTTAAGGATCTTTACTTATAATGTAACAAAGTGCAAAGATAGGATTTTTCGACGAATATCGTTATCTTTGCGAAGATGTAAAACCATGTATTGTGAGAAAGGGAATACATATATTTGTCATTGCTCTCATGTCTGTCATGCTTCTGACTTTGGGCGGATGTGGGAAGGTCAAGGATATTACAGTGACCTCTGTAAGTGTGGAATCCATATCCCCTCAAGGCCTTAAAGGCTTGAATGTGTATCTTGCCGTAGGGATAGACAATCCTGCCTTCCAGATCGGTCTGGAAGATATTCATGGATCTCTGAAGCATTCTGGCAAGGTTCTTGGTAGGGTCGTCGTGGACCCGTTGACTTTGCAGGCCAGGTCGGCTGAAATCTATCATGTGAAGGCTTTTGTGACCCTTGGCGAAGATGCTACTTTGAGAGATCTTCTGATGCTTACGGATATGTCCAGACTTTATGAATGTATGGTGGATGTGTCGGCAGTGCCCAGACTTAAGAGCGGACTTGGAGCACCTTTGACAATCAAAGATATTCCTTTGAAGAAACTTTTGGAAAAGACAGACAATGAAAAGAACTGATATTCTTATAATTCTTACCTTTTTTCTTTTGTTTTTCAGCCTTGATGTAAAGGCTCAGGAAAATGTCATCGTCCCTGAGGGATATGAACTTGCAGATTCAGTCATATACAGACCAGTGGCCACTGTGGATACCACCCTTGTAGGAAAGGATATCTTCCTTCTCATGCCTTCCCGTGAAATGGGCGATATGGCTGGAGTCAAGATACATCAGACTGATGCTGTCCGGGATGCGATGCGCAGGCAGGTAGCCGAGAATGAAGGCAGGACTTTGAGCGGCTATAGGGTCAGGATATTCTTTGACAATAAGCAGACGGCACGAGTCGCTTCAGAAGAGACTCTCAAGAAGTTTGAAAGCATGTATCATGATGTCGTGGCGTACAGGACTTATGCAAATCCTTATTTCAAGGTGACTGTAGGGGATTTCAGGACAAGGTCTGAGGCTGTGAAACTTCTGGAAAGAATCAAGGGTGCCTTCCCTAGTGCCTTCGTGGTGAAGGAGAATATAGAATTTCCTGTTGTTGACAAGGATAACGCATATGTGACCGACACAGTGAAGGTCCTTCGTCCCAAGAATAACGGTTTTTAGTGGTAAACAGTAGTTTAGTGTTATGTTGAAGCAAGGTTTAGAACTGAAGCAGACGCAGAAACTGTCTCCTCTTCAGATCCAGACAATCAAACTTATCGAACTTCCTATTCAGGAACTTGAGCAGCGTATCCGTAAGGAACTTGAAGAGAATCCCGTATTGGATGAGGATGTCCCTAAGGAATCTGAAGATGGTGAGGCTCCAAGAGAAGTTTCTCTTTCGGAATACAAGGAGGATGATTCCATCCCAAGTTATCGTCTGAGGTCAGATAATTACAATTCTAAAGAAGAAAGACCTCAATACAGTACTTTTTCAGTAAAGGAAAGTTTTACCCAGAGTCTGCAGGAGCAACTCGGCTATCGTAATCTTACCGAACATCAGTATGCAGTGGCTTCTTTTATAATAGGTAGTCTGGACGATGACGGATATCTTCGCAGAAGCGTCGACAGCATAGTGGATGACCTGTCCTTCCGTGCCAATGTGGAGACTGATGAAGAAGAGGTTCTTGCGATGCTGAAGATCGTTCAGGAATTCGATCCTGCTGGAGTGGGAGCACGCGACCTTCGTGAATGTCTCCTTCTTCAGATAAGACACTGCAAGAAGACTCCTGAAGTGGAAAATGCGGTGAAGATACTCAAGAACCATTTCAATGAGTTTACCAACAAGCATTTCCAGAAGATAATGACCCGTATGAACATTACGGAGGAGGAACTTAAGGCAGCAATGGCGAAGATCCTGAAACTGAATCCGTCTCCGGGTGGCCAGATAGATGACTCATATACTGACCAGGCCCAGCAGATTGTTCCTGATTTTCTTCTGGAATACAGAGATGGGGAACTTCTTCTGTCCATGCCTCGTTTTTCTGTTCCGGAACTTCGCGTGAACAGGAAATATGCAGACATATTGATAGAGGCGGCAAATTCTTCCGAAAGGGAAAAGAAGGAGGCTGCTGCCTTTGTAAAGAAGAAACTTGATTCGGCAAAATGGTTCGTGGAGGCTATAAGGCAGAGGCATAACACTCTCTCCAGCACCATGCAGGCTATAGTGGACTATCAGAGGGATTATTTTATAGACGGTGACGAGACCCACCTCAAGCCTATGGTTCTCAAGGATATTGCAGAGCAGACAGGCTTTGATATCTCCACAATATCAAGAGTGGTCAACAGTAAGTACATCGAGACTCATTTCGGAATATATTCGCTTAAGTATTTCTTTTCGGAGGGTCTGGAGAATCAGGAAGGAGAAGAGGTCTCTACACGTGAACTCAAGAAGGCACTCCAGGAGTGTGTCGACAATGAGAACAAACGTAAGCCTCTTACAGATGATGAACTTGTAGATAAGATGACAGAAAAAGGTTACAAGGTGGCGCGTCGTACGATAGCGAAGTATCGCGACCAGTTGGGTATTCCTAAGGCTCGTCTGAGGAAGGAATTATAAAAAAAAGAAAAAACTGCCGTTGTTTTACTCTAAAACAACGGCAGTTTTTTCTTTTGTACATAGTTTTGCCTTCATGAAAATGAAGGAATTATGCCTGGATGACAGGCCGAGGGAGAAGATGTTGGAGAAAGGACCTTCTGCTCTCAGTAACGCCGAACTGCTGGCGATAATGATACGTACCGGTACGGGAAAAATGAATGTGGTGGATGTTGCCAGGACTCTTCTGCATAAGGCAGAAGGCCGACTCAATGCCATTGCAGACATGCCGTTGGAGAAACTTTGTTCTGTGAGCGGGATAGGGAAGAGCAAGGCTGTCACGATAGCAGCGGCTTTTGAACTGGGGCGCAGGAGCGCTCTCGAACTTGTCGTTCCGGACAAGGTTTCGGTTTCTTCTCCCAAGACAGTGTTCCGGATGATGCTTCCTTTGTTGAGGGGGCTTGACCATGAAGAATGCTGGGTAATCTTTCTAAACAGAGCGAATTATGTTATTGGAAAGGAAAGGATGAGTGTGGGTGGTATGGAATCCACTGTGGTGGATGTGAAGTCCATACTGCGACGTGCTCTTGACCGTAAGGCTGCAGGAGTCATACTCGTCCATAATCATCCTTCCGGCAGCGCCTTGCCAGGTCAGGCGGATATCAGACAGACTGGTATACTGAAGAAGGCTCTTCAGACCTGTGAGATACATCTTATCGACCATGTTGTAATAGCGGAAGACAGTTGGTATAGTTTTGCTGACGAGCAACTTGTAAATGAAAAATTTTGACTTAGGTCAAAATTAAGATATATTTGCGAAGATATAACCACGTAAATCATGAAAGTAATCAATCTAGGTCTGAAGAACTCGGTTCTTAACAAGTTTGTGGCGCAGATGCGTGACAAGGATATTCAGAAAGACAGCATGCGTTTCCGCAGAAACCTTGAGAGGTTGGGAGAGATATTCGCTTATGAGATCAGCCAGACTTTCAATACGACGGAGAAGGAAGTAGTTACACCTCTCGGTATTGCAAATGTCCCTGTGTATGACGACAATGTCGTGGTGGCGACTATTCTGCGTGCCGGACTTCCTTTACATCAGGGTATCCTGAACTATTTTGATGATGCACAGAATGCCTTTGTTGCGGCATATAGAAAGTATGACAAGGGGGAAGGCTTCCATATCGAGATAGAGTATGCCAGTACGCCTGATCTCAGTGGAAAGGTTCTTATTCTTGCAGATACTATGCTTGCTACCGGTGCATCGTTGGAGATAGCCCTCAATAGACTCTATGAGGAAGGAGTGCCTGCTCATACTCATCTCGTATGTCCGATAGCGAGCGCATATGCCGTGGAGTATCTCCAGAAGAATCTTCCTGCAGACAAGGTGACCCTCTGGGTTGCAACCATTGATGAGGAACTTACAAGTCATTCTTACATCGTACCTGGTCTTGGCGATGCCGGTGACCTTGCATACGGTCAGAAGAAGTAGTTTTGCGGATACAAAAAAAGGAAGTCAATTGACTTCCTTTTAGGGTGCCCTATGGGATTCGAACCCATGACATTCAGAACCACAATCTGACGCTCTAACCAACTGAACTAAGGGCACCATGTTGGTTTAAGGACTGCAAAGATACGTAAAATTTTCATTTCTGCAATTTTTTTTATTATTTTTGTAGAGTAAGTAGAATTTATAAGATATGGGACGTGAAATAAAGTTCTCCCTTGTATACAGGGATATGTGGCAGTCGTCAGGAAAGTATGTTCCGACTGTCGCTCAGTTGAAGGAAGTTGCTCCGGCAATCATTGACATGGGTTGTTTCGACCGTGTGGAAACCAATGGTGGAGCCTTTGAGCAGGTAAATCTGCTTTTCGGAGAGAATCCGAACAAGGCTGTTCGTGAATGGACTGCACCTTTCCATGCAGCAGGTATCCAGACCCATATGCTTGAGCGTGGCCTCAATGCTCTTCGCATGAATCCTGTTCCTGCGGATGTACGTGAACTCATGTATAAGGTAAAGAAGGCTCAGGGAACAGATATTTCTCGTTCGTTCTGCGGACTTAATGACCACAGAAATCTTCGTTTGAGCGTGGAATATGCAAAGAAGGCAGGCATGATTTCGCAGGTTGCTCTCTCAATCACCAATTCTCCGGTTCATACGGTAGACTATTATATGGGAGTTGTAGATCATGTTGTGGAGTACGGCTGTGACGAGATCTGTCTCAAGGATATGGCCGGTATCGGACGCCCTACCTTCCTCGCCGAACTTACCGGCAGGATAAAGAAGAAGTATCCTCATATAAAGGTCCAGTATCATGGCCATTGCGGCCCTGGCTTCTCTCCTGCATCGATGCTGGAGGTGGCGCGTGCCGGTGCGGACTATCTGGATGTTGCTGTAGAGCCTCTGTCGTGGGGTAAGGTCCATCCTGATGTGATCACCATCCGTGAGATGCTCAAGGCTGACGGCTTCCAGGTAAAGGACCTGAACATGAATGCATATATGGAGGTTCGTGCTCTTACCCAGAAGTTCATTGATGAATTCCTTGGTTACTGGATCGATCCTAACAATTCCCAGATGAGTTCCCTTCTTGTAGGTTGTGGCCTTCCAGGAGGAATGATGGGTTCGATGATGGCCGATCTTAAAGGCTTCCATGGAGCCATAAACGCTTCTTTAAGGGCTCAGGGCAAGGCAGAACTTTCGCTTGACCAACTCATGGTCATGCTGTTCCAGGAAGTTGAATATGTATGGCCACGTCTGGGTTATCCTCCTCTTGTTACGCCTTTCAGCCAGTATGTGAAGAATACTGCCCTTATGAATCTTATGAACATTCTCAAGGGGCAGCCTCGTTGGACGACCATCGATAAGGATACTTGGAACATGATTCTTGGCAAGATGGGTACTCTTCCTGGTGAACTTGCGCCTGAGATCGTCGCTCTTGCGAAGGAAAAAGGTCTGGAGTTCTACACGGGTACTCCTCAGGATGCCTTCCCGAACGAACTTGATAAGTTCCGTCAGATTATGAAGGACGAGGGCTGGGACTGCGGCCAGGACGATGAAGAACTCTTCGAACTTGCAATGCACGAGAGACAGTACCGCGACTATAAGAGCGGTGTTGCGAAGGACAGGTTCAATAAGGATCTTGAGGCTGCAAAGGCTAAGGCTGGTGCTCCGATAGTGGTTACAAGACCTGTTGTCGAAATGCCGAAGTATGATATCGATGCCTTTGTTCAGAAATATCCTTCTGCGGTTCCTGTTCAGGCTCCGGTAAAGGGCCAGATGCTGTGGCAGGTGGATGTTGAGGATGTTTCTTCAGCACCGGTTGTCGGAACAGAGGTGAATGCCGGTGAGGCTATGGGATATGTGCAGGCATATTATGGCATGGAGGAGATTGTTCCTGCAGTCACCGGACGTGTTGTTGCGGTATGTGCAAAGCAGGGTGATGAGGTGGTGAAAGGCGAGATTGTGGCTCTTGTGCAGCCATAATATGGAGATTATGTGCTTTTAAAATTGATTCAAAATATTTAGAAAAAGCGAATAAGTTTTAAAATAATGGCAAAGATGCACGAATTTTTTCGTGCGTCTTTGTTGTTTTGATAAATATGCTTAAGTTTGTGATACCTTTTAATTATTACACACTAACTTAATCAACTTTATGTTTAGAAATTTATTCGCTAAGGCGGTGGCGGTATCTATGATACTCGCCGCAAGCATTCTGGGCGGGTCATTTGACCTCTCTGCACAGAACAAGCCAATTAGCGGTACTGTCACAGACGGTCAGGGCGTTCCTGTTGTAGGAGCGGCTGTATTCGTAGTTGGCAATACCAGCACAGGCGTCATGACAGATGTAGATGGTAAGTATACCCTCTCTGTCCCATCAAATTCTTCGATTGCAGTTTCCTGCATCGGTTATGCGACTCAAACAATCAAGATCGGTTCGGAAGCCGTTTACAATGTGATTCTTCAGGAGGATACAGAACTTCTTGAGGAGACAGTCGTTGTGGGTTACGGTGTCCAGAGAAAGAGTGACCTTACAGGATCAGTGGCATCCGTACGTGAGGACGATCTCCAGAACCGTTCGATCACCGATGCTGCTGCTGCTCTTCAGGGAAAGGCGGCCGGTGTCCAGATCCTCAATACTTCAGGTGCTCCTGGTTCAAGTGCTTCGATCCGCGTACGTGGTTACTCTTCAAACTCAGGTAACCTCGGACCACTCCTCATCGTTGACGGTTTGAAGGTGGGCAGCATCTCATACCTTGACCCTTCAATGATCGAGTCAATGGAGGTCCTCAAGGATGGTGCATCTGCGGCTATCTATGGTGCTGAGGCAGGTAACGGTGTCGTTCTCATCACTACAAAGCAGGGAGAGAAGGGCAAGGCCAGCATCACATATGAAGGCAAGTTCACTCTCCAGAGCCTTGCAAAGCAGGCTGAACTCCTCGACGGTCCTACATATGTAGAGTATCAGGAGGCAATCGGTCAGATGGATGATGAAGTTCTTGCAGGTCTTGGAATTTCAAAGAATAATATTCCTAACTACAACTGGTTCGATGCAGCGTTTGCTCCAGCGTGGTCACAGCAGCATGGTATCACTCTCCGTGGTGGTAACAGCAGAGGAAACTATCTTACTTCCCTCAACTACATCGACAACGACGGTATCGTAAAGGGTGACAAGGATACTTACCAGCGTATCACAGCCCAGATCAATGCTGACTACAAGTTGTTCGACTGGTTCCAGGTAGGAACAAACACTTCATTCGAGAAGTATACAAGAAAGTCGGTATCTACAGGTTACGGTTCAGTACTTAACTCTGTGATGTCTCTCGACCCTCTTACTCCTGCTTATTACAGCACAATCGAGGAATGTACTCCTGATATGCGTGATGCATATAACAACGGCTTGAACGTTCTGCGTGACCCTAATCATAACAATGATTTCTACGCGACTTCGAAGTATCTCGTTGAGGCAACAGCCAATCCTCTCCTTAAGAGAGACCTTTCAGACGGAGAAAGCGAGAATATCAACATCCGCGGAACCCTCTTTGCGAACCTGACTCCAGTCAAGGGGCTGACCATCACTTCACGTTTCGGTTACAGAATCGGTCAGTCAAGTTCGAACTCTTATAGTTTCCCATACTATGCTAATACAATGGCGTCTTCGGACCAGTATAGCATTTCTGCAAGTGTGAACAACAACTTCTACTATCAGTGGGAGAACTTCGCAAACTTCAACCGCAACTTCGGTAAGCATAACGTGACAGCAATGGTCGGTATGTCTTACATCAACAGCACATCGACTGGCGCAAGCATATCGGCAAACGGTGCAGACATCCTTTCTTCATATGAGCCGAACTTCCGCTATATCAACTACCTCAAGGATGATGTCAAGCCGACTGTAAGCAACTCTCCTAGCCGTTCAGCAAGCCTTTCATATTTCGGTCGTCTCGGTTACTCATACGACAACCGTTACTCAATTCAGGCAAACTTCCGTGCTGATGCATTCGACTCATCGAAACTCCATGCAAACAACCGTTGGGGTTACTTCCCATCAGTATCTGCAGGTTGGACCATCAGCAATGAAAGTTTCATCAAAGATAACGTAGACAAGAGCGTGATGTCATTCCTGAAACTCCGTGCTTCATGGGGACGCAACGGTAACGTGAACATCCTCAATGGATATCCATATGCTGCTACAATCGACCTCAACAGCCAGTGGTATCAGTATGATCCTGTAAACGGAAGTAATCTTACTTATGGATCTGGTCCTACAGATATGCCAAATGAGAAACTCCGTTGGGAGACTTCAGAGCAGTATGACCTCGGTCTCGATGCACGTTTCCTCAGCGACAGACTCTCTTTTACAGTTGACTGGTATAGGAAATTGACTAATGACCTCCTTCTCAACTTTACTCCACTCCCAGAGATTGGTGTGAAATCTACAGTAGGTAACGCAGGTAACGTTCTCAATACAGGTTTCGAGTTCGAACTTGGCTGGAAGGACTCGATCGGTGACTTCCACTATGGAATCAATGCAAACCTTGCAACCCTCCACAATGAGGTTCTTTCTCTCCACGAGTCGGTTCCACGTCTTACAGGCGGTGGCGTATCAGGTCTCAACAACACAATCGGAACAGCATTCGAGCCTGGTTACTCGATCTGGTACATCCGTGGTTACAAGTATGCAGGTGTAGATACAGAGACAGGTAATCCTACATATTACAATAAGGATGGTGAAGTCGTTCGTGAAGTAACAGAGGATGACCTTCAGGAGATCGGTCAGACAATTCCAAACATTACATATGGTCTTACCTTGAACCTTGCCTACAAGGGCTTCGACTTGGTAGTCTTCGGTACAGGTGCTGCAGGTAGTGAAATTGTATGTCTCCTTTACAATGCAGACCGTCCAAGAACCAACACTCTTACACACTACTGGGAGAACTCATGGAAGAAGGCAGGTGACAACACCCGTTATCCGAATATGAAGGCTGTTTCAAATAATTGGACATTCTGGAGTTCAAGCGCATCAGTTTACAGCGGAAACTACTTCAAGATCAAGCAGATCCAGTTGGGTTACACCCTTCCAAGAAACTTTACCAAGAAGTTCCTCGTAAACAACTTCAGAGTTTATGTATCTCTTGATGACTTCATCACATTCTCTGACTACCCGGGAATGGATCCGGAGACTGCAGCAAACTCAGGTTTCGACGCAGGTACTTATCCGACAATGAGAAAGGCCGTATTCGGTGTAAACATTACTTTCTAATTTAAATGTATATTCATATGAAAAAAATATTGATTCCGATTCTTGGTGCTCTTGCCGTCTTTACGGCTTGTAATGAGGACCTCCTCGAAATCCCTCAGAAAGGTGTGATCAGTACCACCAACTTCTATCAGACAGACGAGGATGCTGAGGCTGCTCTCGTTGCTGTATATCAGGGATTTGTATGGAATATAGCAGGCCATAATGGTGCTTCCAACTATAATCCGAACCGTTTTGTATGGAATGTTTGTGCTGATGATATGTATGCTGCTGGAGAGTACTTCGGTGACAACGACTATGTCGCTAAGATGAACGAGTTCCGTTTTGATACAAACAATGAGATTCTTACCAATGCATATCAGAACTATTACTATGCGTTGTATTATCCTAACCTTGTGATTCATTATTTTGGAAATGGTCTTCCAGGCGGAAAAGGTCATACTCCGACTACCAAGAGAGCGGTTGCTGAGTCAAAGGTGATCCGTGCATATATCCACATGATGCTTGCAATCGGTTGGGGTACTCCTCCAAAGGTAGATGCTATTCTTGATCCTGCTGCTATGCCACATAACGCAGAATCTCAGGAATCTCTTCTCCAGTGGTGTGCTCAGGAGTGTATTGACGCTCTTCCAGACCTGGATGAACGCCAGAGTACAGCAGATAAGGCAGGTGCTGTAAAGGCAACCAAGGGATTTGCAAATGCAATCATCGGTAAGTGTTACCTTTATCTTGAGGATTGGACAAATGCTAAGAAGTATCTTGGTGATGTCATCAATTCCGGCAAATATGCTCTTGTACCTGGTGAGAAGTATTGGGAGAACTTCCATATCGAGGGCGACGGTAACGAGGAGAAGATATTCGAGACAAATATCGACAGAAGTGAAACTCTCAGTTGGTGGTCTATGATGAGCAAATGTTCTTATCAGGAGGCAAATATCTGGCTCTGGCGTGGTGACCACTTTGTTTCTGGTGCTAATCCTGTTACTGAATATACTGGTAATCTTCAGAACAGTGGTTGGGGTGGTCTTGGAATCCCTCAGGATTTTGCCGATAAGTTCATCGCTAACGACGGACTTGATTCCCATCGTCTCAAAGGCACAATGGTGTCCATCGAAGATATGGTTTATACCTTTGCCTATCCTTCAAAAGAGTTGACTAATAAGTCTCTTGAGGAGAAGAAGGCTAGTAAGGAACTTGGTATCGGAAACTTGGGTCTTTACGGACAGTCTTTCTATCTTGATGTAAAGCAGGCCGTGAGGAAAAATGACCTTTATAACTATGGTGGTATGCCGCTTCGTATGAACAACTTCATCGTAATGCGTTATGCTGAGGTACTTCTTATGTATGCTGAGGCATGTATCCAATCAGGTGACAAAGCCGAGGCTAAGAAGTATATCAATATGATTCAGGAGCGTGCTGGCTCAAAGACTGTCAGTGCAGATGTTGATATGAACGTTCTCAAGAAGGAGAAACAACTCGAACTCTGGCTTGAGGGTATCCGTTGGCAGGATATGGTTCGTTGGGGCGACTTTGACCGTGCTAAGGTTGCAGGTAAGGATGTAACTATTCTTTACGACAAGTTCCACAGAGAGCCTAAGTCAACTGATGAGAATGTGAAGTACTTCTATGAAGGCTCAAGATTCTACACTGTAACTGTACATCCTTCGCAGGAGGCTGGTTATAACTATGGATTCAAGGAGAACAAGCATGAACTTTTCCCATTCCCGTTCACAGTTGCATCAAAGAATGCTAACCTTGTTCAGAACCCAGGTTGGTAATCTATGGAAATAAAACTGCCGAAAGGCAGATATGTCAACCTAATATAGGTTGGTAGTTAGTTAGTTTAAATAAATGGGGGTGCATCCAGACGTGAGTCTCGATGCACTTTTTTCATATACATATAAAAATAGCCGGCATACATTCGCATGTATGCCGGCCGGATAGTAGAGTTGTTAATATAGTTGGGGTTAGAATTTCTGTATGAAACCGGAACGTTTCCAGTTGTATTCAAATTCGTAGTTCTTTTCTTTGTTGAAGTTGTATGTCATCTCATTTGCTTCGTACCACTTCCAGTTGAGAATGATTGTTGCTTCGTCCTCTTTTATCAGATCTGCAATAGGGAAACTTACGTATGATCCTCCTGATATTACGATCTGTGATTTGTTTTCTTCGCTCCAGACCTCTCCATATCCGTTATGACGGAGGTTGAATACATATTTTCCATCCTCTTTTTTGGAGTGTACCAGGTTTATGAAGTGTTTGGTTTCGCTACCTGCCTTCATCGGGACTCTGATCATCATGTTGATGTATCCGCCTGCAAACCAAAGTTCTTCGATGTGAACAGGATCCTGTACTGAGATTTCTCCTTCTGAAGCATCCTCGAGTGCTACCGCTTCTTTGGTGAGTACGCGGTGGAATCCAGTGAGACGTATGTCATATTCCTTGCTTGAACCTTCTGTGGCGTTGAGTACGTCGCAGCGTAGCATGACTCTCTTTTCGCTCTCAAGTTTTCCGTCACAGGTGTTCTCTACAACATTGAATGTGTTTCCCTGGTCGCTGACAAATCTTCCGTCAACGATGTTGCCCATCGTGAAGTTGTTGTAATAAAGTGTGTCATCCTTCTGACACGAAACCGTTGCGAGCGCTGCTGTTGCTGCAACTACGATTCCTAAAATGCTTTTCCTTATAATTGTCCTATTCATAATTTTGTAATTGTTCTACCTACCTTTGCTAACCGACATATAAGATGCATAAATGCTCGGAATCGTTGCATATAAAAAAAAGAAGATTGCGCATTTGCTGCAATCTCCCCTTTAGGTATGTATGTCCTGACGGTTATACGGTGTATTTCTTTCTTGTAGGTCGGCCGATAAGTTGGATGTCGATGCTTTCCAATTTATATCCTTTGAATCTCTTTCTACTGAGATGGGACTCGATCAGAGCCACAAGTTCGTCGTCGACCACGTCCTTGTATGTGTGGTTCTCGTGGTCGTAGAAATGGATGTGCTTGAATGTGTTTACGTCGAAATACATCTTGTTGTTGGAACTCATCCTGTAGTGGTATATTCCGAGCATGGCCATCTGTGTCAGGATGTTATATACTGATGCTACGGTCACCTTGGTGGTACCTTTCTCTTTTATGGCATCTGTTACCATATCTGCACATGCATGTCCTAGTGACATCATTGCTTCGTGTACGGCTAGTCTTTGAGGTGTGGATTTCAACGCATGTTTCTTCAGGATGACCTTGAATTCATCCATATTCGGGCATCTGTGTGTCGTCATATTCTGATGTGTTTGTCGCAAAGGTATGCATTTACTTCCTAAACTCCAAGTAAATTTGATAATTTCTAAATTGTGTCTATAAAATTGTCTTTTACTGATAAAAATGGTAATTTTGCGGACATTTTGAAATTGCACACAAATATTATGAAATACGCCTTGATTACGGGTGCGGCCTCCGGTATGGGCCGTATATATGCCATGAGACTCTCTGAGAGAGGATATGCTCTTGTGCTGGTGGATATAAATGCTTCCGGATTGGATGAGACTGTGGCAATGGTGAATGGAGAAACTGAGGTTATAAAGATTGTTCAGGATCTTTCTGCGATGGATGCTGCTGATAGGATCTTTGAGATCACTGAGGCCTCTGGATGTGAAGTGGAAGTACTTGTCAATAATGCAGGAGTGATGTATTGTCAGGGTTTTGCCAATACGAGCGAAAGGATGCTTAAACTGATAATGATGGTCCATATGACCACACCTTTGTTGCTTTGCCGCAAGTATGTAGGTGGCATGAAGGAACGTGGCTGCGGATATATATTGAATATATCATCCCTTGCTGCATGGATGATATGGCCGGGAATCGGAATGTATGGTTGTACCAAGAGATTCGTTAGGAATTATTCACGTGAATTGAGGATAGAATGTCAGAAGACAGGGGTCAGCGTGACTAATGCATATTTCGGTGCTGTTGATACTCCGCTTATTCCGTTGAAGGACAGTCTGCGCAGATTGGCCAGAGGACTTGCGGTTATGATCACTCCGGAAAAGGCCGTGGACAGGGCTTTGAAGGCTGTTTTCCGCAGGAGGAGGGGAGTGATGCCGGGACTGCTTAACAAGATATTTCTTCCGTTCATCATTATTATGCCGGATTGTCTGCTTGGCTGGATTTACAGGAAGGCAGAGCCTTATCTGATGAAAGTCTGACAAATGGTGCAGAATCTGAATGGAAATTATTATATTTGCAGGTTACTCAAAATGAAATGAATATGGAAACGGTAAAGTGTCTGATAATCGGCGGTGGTCCTGCGGGATATACTGCTGCGATTTATGCTTCCAGAGCGGATATCGCCCCAGTGGTTTATGAGGGCGTGCAGCCGGGAGGCCAACTCACTACAACCACTGATATAGAGAATTATCCTGGTTTTGAAAACGGAATAGCAGGTCCGGAACTTATGGCTACGATGAAGGCTCAGGCCGTCAGACTTGGTGCAGATGTCCGTACTGGTGCGGTCACCGATGCGGATCTGTCACAGAGACCTTTCAAGGTCGTGATTGACGGAGAACATGAGATTGCAGCGGAGGCTCTTATCATCGCTACCGGTGCGACTGCAAAGTATCTTGGTCTTCCTTCTGAGGTCAAGTATCGTGGACTTGGTGTGTCTGCATGTGCTACATGTGACGGATTCTTCTATAGGAAGAAGACTGTTGCTGTGGTTGGCGGGGGCGATACAGCGTGTGAAGAGGCAACTTACCTTGCTGGACTCTGCAAGAAGGTATATATGGTCGTACGCAGGGATGTACTCAGGGCTTCACAGGCAATGCAGGAGAGAGTCATGGCTACAGAAAACATTGAAGTCCTCTGGAACTGCAACACACAGGAGGTTCTTGGAGATGAGTATGGCGTGACAGGAGCAAGACTTGTCAGAAAGGATGGCGAGGTTTTTGATATAGCCGTGGACGGATTTTTCCTTGCGATAGGACATCACCCGAATTCTGAACTCTTCAGCAAGTGGGTGAATGTGGACAAGGAAGGTTATATCGTCACTGACGGAAAGACTTCAAAGACCAATGTCGAGGGTGTCTTTGCTGCCGGTGATGTGCAGGACCCGTTATACAGACAGTGTGTGACTGCCGCCGCTTCAGGTTGCCGTGCTGCACTGGATGCAGAGAAGTTCCTTAAAATGAAATAATTCGATCCTATAATGAAACTTAAGAATCTTTTTCTTGTTCTTACAGCAGTCCTTGCTCTTGCCTCGTGCAAGTCTCAGTATGAGATGTTGCTCAACAGCAATGATGTAAACCTTAAATACAATGCCGCCTTTGATTATTTCGATCAGGGCAAGTATTCTAAGTCTGCGGCGCTTTTTGAGTCTCTTTCAGTTCAGACAGAAGGTACTCCGAAGGCAGATACCGTGAGTTATTACTGGGGTTTGAGCAACTACATGTTCAGAGACTATTATACTGCGGAAACCAACTTTGACAGATTCATCGAGAAATATCCTAGAAGTCCTTTCACTTCTGATGCCAGATATCTTCGTCTGGACTGTCTTTACAGATCTACTTTGAGATATGAGTTGGATCAGACCCCGACATACAAGGCTATCAATGCCATCTCGGAATATATTCTTGAGTATCCGGAGACCAGCCATATGCAGGAGTGCCGCGATATTCTTCAGGAACTTAACAATCGTCTGGACCTTAAGGCATATGAGTCTGCAAGACTATATTATAAGATGGAGGACTATCTCGCTTCGAGGATAGCCTTGAGAAATGTGCTGAAGGACGATTCTGACAACATATATCGTGAGGATATCCTTTATTATATAGCGATGTCGTCATACAAGTATGCAAGTCTTAGTGTTCCGGCTAAGAGAAGGGAGAGATATCTTACATTCATGGATGATTATTACAATTTCATCGGCGAAATACCAGAATCCCGTTATAGGAGGGAACTTGACAATGTATATAACAGGGTGCAGAAGGCCCTCGGAAGGAATGTGGCGGAAAGTACAGATGAGGAGATGACGGAGAAGGATTTTGCGAAAGAGAGAAGAAAAGTTGTTCGTGCAGAGAGAAAATCGAAAGAAAATTGAAACTCTCTTTGAATCTTAGGGTATAATTAAATGGAGATTAATTATTTTTATAGACATGGCAAATAAAAAAACACCGGTTAACCCGCTTACAAGAGACCTTAACGATCTTGCGGCTCCTACAGGAAACATTTATGAGACAGTAGTGATACTCTCAAAGAGGGCTAATCAGATCGCTATTGCTGAGAAGAAGGAACTTACAAGGAAACTTGAGGACTTCAAGAACGACCGTGACACGATGGAGGAAGTATTCGAGAATCGTGAACAGATCGAGATTTCAAAATATTATGAGAGACAGCCGAAGCCTAGCCTCGTCGCTATCGAGGAGTTCAAGGACGGCGATATTTCATACAGAATGGCAAAGCAGGACGAGGAGTAGTCTATGCTTGGTCGGCTTCAGGTAAGGAACTATGTTCTTATAGACTCTCTGGAAATAGATTTTCCGGAGGGTCTGATTATTATTACGGGACAGACCGGAGCCGGAAAATCCATTCTCATGGGAGCGCTTGGGCTTGTGATGGGGGCGAAAGCCGATGCTTCCATGCTTTCGGAGGGTGCGGAGAACTGCGTCGTAGAGGCGGAATTCGATGTCAATCCGGAAGATATTCTTCTGAAGACTGTAATGGATGAGAATGAGGTCGAGTGGGATAACGGCCACCTTATCATCAGGAGGGTGGTGAATCGCTCCGGACGTTCCAGAGCGTTTGTCAACGACTCTCCGGTATCCGTTCAGGTACTTCAGGATATTTCGTCCCAACTTATTGACGTTCATTCGCAGCATCAGACCCTTCTTCTTTCTGACAAGGGATTCCAGATGGGGATCCTCGATTATTTCGCAGATGCTGCCCCGCTGCGTGAGGAGTGCGCTATCCTTTGGAAGCGCCTGAATGGTCTGAAGAATGAACTCAAGGACCTTGATGCACGCCTTTCCCGAATGGCAGGGGAAAAGGATTATAATGAGGCACAGTATGCCCAACTTGAGGCTGCATCTCTTCGGGAAGGTGAACTTGCTGAACTTGAGGAGGAACAGAAGCAACTTTCAAATGCGGAAGAGATCAAGACATCTTTATGCGCTGTAGAGGAACTTTTTTCTGCCAATCCTTCTCTGAAGGAAGTGGAGAAACTTCTTGACAAGGTCGGACGTTTTGTTCCTGCCGTTTCCTCTCTTTCTGAAAGAGTAGGAGAATGCAGGAGGGAACTTGATGACATCCTCTCTGATGTGATGCAGATAAACTCGAGGACAGAACTTTCCCAGTCCCGTCTTGAGGAAGTCGAGGACAGGATGTCTCTTATTTATGGACTTCTGCGCAAGCACAACTGTGCTGATGAGACAGAACTCATTGCCCTTCGTGACAGTCTTTCAGAGGCTTTATATGACTCCAGCAGTCTTGAGGAAAAAAGATCGGACCTCATTCGTGAAATTTCTTCTGTGGAATCGGAATTAGGTGCCAAGTCGGAATCTCTTCATGAAAAGAGAACTGATGCTTCCGGACCTTTTGCTGAGGCCATGACGCTTTCCGTCCGAAACCTGGAACTTCCGTATGCAGTATTTGAGGTGGAACTTCTTCCGGCTCCGATAGGACCTTCGGGGTGCGATAGTGTACAGTTCAGATTCTCAGCGACAGGACGCAATGCTGTCGATGTTGCAAAATGTGCTTCGGGAGGAGAACTTTCCAGAATCATGCTTGCCCTCAAGGCTATGAGGGCGCGTTATGCCAATATGCCTACCATGGTATTTGACGAGATAGATACAGGAGTTTCAGGCAGCGTTGCAGATAAGATGGGGTCCATGATCTGTGATATGGGTGCCTTCATGCAGGTATTTGCCATTACCCATCTTCCGCAGGTTGCAGCAAAGGGACATGCCCATTACCTTGTGGCAAAGGATATCGATCCTTCGACGTCTAAGGCTGTTACTACAATAAAGAAACTCTCCCACCAGGAGAGAGTTCTTGAAGTTGCACGTATGTTGAGCGGATCGGTGCTTACTGATGCTGCCATAGCGAATGCGAAGTCGCTTCTGGACTCATGATCATCTGGTCTGAGTTACTGACCATCCGTTTCCGTATATCACTCTACGTATTCCATTATTTACATAACCTCCGTCTCCTGCCGGAACAAACCGGAATGTGCTTTGGAGCATATTGCTTTCGCCATCGGTAAGTTTCTGTTTCCATGCTGAACCATATTTGCTGCACATGCTGATGAAGTATGTCGCTATGTCATATCCCTGGAATGCATATTGTGTAGGTTCTGTGTTATAGAGTGCTCTATATTTAAGCAGGAAATTCTTTACCTCCTGACTTTCATAATCTATCAGATATCCGAGACTGGAATGTAGAGAGGTGTTGTGCAGGTTCTCGACTTCTATCGTTTCGAAGTTTCTTATTCTGGCCGGTGCATAGAGGACTACGTTGAGTTTGTTGTAGATAAGGATGTTCAGGTTCCTCACTACGTCGTTCACAAAAGCCTCACTTTCAGATGCTATGAGTACTCTGTTGGTACCTGTGGCTGTCATCAGGTTTGTGAGAGGTTCTGTAATGTCACGTCCTTCCAATATACTGTATGAGAACGGTATGAATGTAAGTCCTGAAGAGTCTGCAGCCTGTGTCATCTGTGCGACAGCCTCTGTCTGTCGTGCTCCTTTTTCGCTGATTATCAGGAGGGTGTCACCAGGTACGGTATCTTCTTTTATCCAAGATGCAAGGTCTTGATATTGAGACATCTGCGGAGAAGGAACCTGGATGAGGTTGCTGTGGATATAAGCAAGAGACTCCGATCTGGGGTCAAGAGGCGAGATGACTGTCGCTACCTCCGGACTGGAGTTCAATAGTTTGCTGAGATCTCCTGATGATACAGGACCGATGATCATGTCGCTTCCGTTCAGGTCCTCGCTGGCTATAGGGTGGGTGTTGTCCGACGAATCATACACATTCAGTTCGGTGTTTATGCCCTTGTCAGCCATATCCTTTATGCCGAGAAGCACGCCGCTATAGAAATCCATGTTGTTGCGGCTCACGTTGTCTGTAGAAGCCCTCATCGGAAGTATCAGGGTAATCTTGACTTCGTCCTTTGATGAATATTGTGGTTCCGTTTCTGTGATTGCTGCTGTATCAGATTTCTCGATGATGTTTTCAGTTGCGGTAGTGACTGCTTCATCCTGCGGTACGGCAGTCTCTGTCGGTGTGATTTCTCCAGCCTCCGGAATGATGAGTTTCTGTCTTTTGGATAGTTTTCTTCCGCTGAGATTATTGGCCTTTATTATATCCTCTACGGTAACTCCATATTTTTCCGCTATCACATCAAGGTCTTCATACCATTTTACTGTATGGGTCTTCTGCTTCTTTTTTGGTTCCTGCTTCTTGACTGGCTTAGGAACTGACTGCTGTTCAGACTCTGGGACAGTTGCTGCTTCCTGAATCTTCTGAGGTTCCTGTCTTGTTTCTATTTGTGGCTCTTGTGCCGTAGTCGGCGTCTGTTTCTTTGCAAGTGCCTCCTTTGAAGGGATTATTATGATGGAGTTCTTCTTCAGACCGCTCTCCTTGAGTGCCGGGTTGTAAGAGTATATGTCATCGACTGTGACTTCATAAGCCTTGGCTATGGAGAACAAGGTCTGCTTTTCCCGCACTATGTGGGAATAGCAGATATCACCGTTTACCTTGATCTTTTCCTTTGAGATCGTAACGGGAGTGCTTATGTATTCCTGGGAGTTTCCTGATACGGGTACTGCACATGCCAGTACCGCTGCAAGAACCAAACTTGTGAATATGTTTCTGTCCATGTATGTCTTTTTATAGTCTTTCGATGAAATCTTCAAGGGTTGCGGCAAATTTATTCCAGGAGAGGCGTTCCTTTTCGATGCGGATATTCTTTATGCAGTCTTCCTTTATTTCCGGATTGCTGAAGAATTTTCGGATTTCCGTGCATATACATTCGGGGGTTCCTTCAGGTGCTACAAGACCTGTGCCTCTGTCTCCGATAGTTTCCTTGAGGCCTCCTACATCTGTCACTATCATAGGTACTTCGAAGTGGTATGAGACGGAACTGATGCCGCTTTGTGTAGCGCTTCTGTATGGGAGGACGGCCAGGTCTGCTGCAGAAAACCAGTCTGATACTTCAGAATCCTTGATGTATTTGAGGTTGAGATGAATCCTTTCTTTTCCGGGAAGTCTGTCGATGATTTCCTGGTACTTCTCAAATGAGCCATACGGCTCTCCCGCAACTATCAACTGGTAGTCTTCCGGCAACATGCCGAATGCTTCGAGAAGTATGTCCAGACCCTTGTACGTCCGTATGAGTCCGAAGAACAGGATGTTCTTCATACCATGTCGCAGTCCTAATTTCTCCTCTGTTTCAAATCTGTCCTTCTTTTCCCCGAAATGTGAATATAGAGGATGTTGGATTACTGCATATTCTGCATCCTTCTTAAGGTCAAGAAGGTCTTTTGACACTGCCTCACATAAGGTCACGCATCCAGTGCTTCCTTCCAGGAAGTATCTGGTCAGAGGTGCGTCGAAGAAATGCGGTTCGTGTGGAATTACGTTGTCCAGTATGGATATGACCTTGCAATGCTTCTTCATCTTTCGGGTGATATAACCGAGGGATGGGGCAAAGTAAGACATCCAGTACCTGACTATCAGCACATCCGGAGCCCAGTCACGTATCTCCCGGTATGTGCTTATGTATGAAAAAGGATTGGCCGTATCCAGCAGAGATACGCTCTCTACCGGTACGGCCTCATCGTCTGCTGTCACATATTGTGTCTTTCCCGGGAAAAGGAATTCAGGATATTGTCTCTTGAAGTTGAATGCCTTGACAACATGCTTCTTGCTCAGTTCACCATAAAGGCATGCGTTAAACTGAGAGATTCCTCCTCGATAGGGATAGAAACAGGACAGTATTGCTATTTTCAATTTTATTACTTGTTGTTCTTTGACTTGATGTACTCCTCGTTGAGTCCGGCAAGAACGTCATCAGTGATGTCAAGTGCTGCATCTGCTGTGATTACAGGTGCTCCGCCAGAGTTTGTAAGGATCATGGCATACTGCTTCTCCTCATTGTACTTTGTAAGGAAAGTCTGGATCGCATCGCCAAGTTGGTTCATCATCACTACCTGCTCCTCGTTGATCTCCTGCTGCTTCTGAGCGGCGTAGTTGTTGAAGTCTGCCTCCTGCTGCTGGAGTTTCTGACCCTGTACTTCCGCTACCGAACGTGTCATCAGACCCTTGTCAATCTTGTTCTGGAAGTCGATTACGTCGTTCTCGAGTTTCTTGCCTCTTCTGTTAACCTCTGCCTGGATGTTCTGAACCTTTGTCTCTACTACAGACCTGAGGTCATTTGCCATGTCATACTCCATGAGGATTCTGTCGAGGTCAATATAAACGATGTCGCCTTTTGATGCAGCCGCTTCAACAGCATTGCCTTCTGATTTTACATCAGCGCTCTTTCCTCCTTTTGTAAGAGAGAGGACTCCGAATACTACAACAGCAACGAGTGATACGATGCTGAGGATAAGTGATGTGTTTTTCATTTCTTATTGATTAATGTTTGTTATTCTTTGGATATATCCTGCAAAGATAATTAAAAAATCTTAACTTTTGAGAGATAGGCTTGTATTGTTTTCTCCAAACCCATATAAAGAGCATCACATATGATGGCATGACCTATGGATACCTCAGCGGTCCAAGGAATGGTGCGAATGAAATATTCAAGATTCTCAAGGTTCAGATCATGGCCTGCATTGACTCCCAAGCCTGCCTCTCTGGCTGCTTCCGCTGTCCTGAGGAACGGTTCGATGGCGGCTTCCCTTCCTTTCGGATACATGCTGGCATATGATTCCGTATATAATTCGATGCGGTCGCATCCGCACTCTGCCGCTGCCTGGGCCATACGTGGATCCGGATCGACGAATATCGAGGTCCTTATCCCCTTGCTGCGGAATTCCGAACAGACTTCCCGTAGGAAATCACGGTTTCTTATGGTATCCCATCCTGCATTCGATGTGATGGCGTCGTGGGCATCCGGAACCAGAGTCACCTGATCTGGAACCACCTCTGTAACCAGGTCTATGAAAGACGGGATAGGATTGCCTTCTATGTTGAATTCAGTCCTGAGAAGAGGTTTCAATACTCTTACGTCGGAGTATCTTATATGTCTTTCGTCCGGTCTGGGATGGACGGTTATGCCTTCTGCTCCGAAATCTTCGCAGTACAGAGCGGCTTTGGTAACATCAGGCATGTTGCCTCCTCGGGCATTTCGTATGGTCGCGATCTTATTTATATTGACACTCAGTTTAGTCATTTCTTAAGTTTTGTTGAAATGGTTTGAAACACAAAAATATATAATAAAGTTCAAATTTTGTAAATTAAGTGTTAATTTTGTGCTATGAGAATTGCTATATATATAGGAAAGAAGGAACTGGTATCAGATCAGAGATTCGTTTCCCTTCTGGACGCCTTGCGCGATGGGGGATGCGAGGTAAATGTTCTGGAACCGGGTGAGTTTCCGTCGGATGATGCGGACATGCTTCTGAGTGTGGGCGGTGATGGAACCTTCCTCAATTCGTCAGTGCTTGCCGCAGAGCGGGGCCTTCCTGTGATGGGAGTCAATCTGGGACGTTTGGGATTTTTGTCGGAGAATCGTCCTGAAGATGTTGCTCAGGCTATTGTTTCAGGCGATTATACGATTGAGAACAGGACGATGCTGAAGGCTGATGTGCATACTGGTCAGGATGTCATCGATTCGTGGCCTTATGCTCTTAATGAGATGACGGTACGAAGGAACGGAGCCGCAATGTTAGGGGTAGATGTCGTCATAGATGGTGTCTGTCTGCCGACATATTGGGCTGATGGTCTGGTGATATCTACAAGTTCCGGTTCGACGGCATACTCGTTGAGCGTAGGCGGACCTATTGTCCTGCCGGATTCCAAGGTCCTGATAATATCTCCTATTGCTCCTCATAACCTGAATGTACGCCCTCTGGTGATACCTGATTCTTCAGTGATATCTTTGAAGATGCATTCACGTGACGGCAAGTTCGAATTTTCCGCAGATAACCGTACATGTGAAGTGGGGGAAGATGTTCATGTGAGAGTCTCTGTGGCACAGTTTTCGCTTAAGCGAGTCCGGCTTAACTGTTCCAATTTTATAAATGCCCTTACGGATAAACTTTTCTGGGGCGAAGATGTCAGAAATATCAAGTAAATAAATATGGCGAGTGAAACTATGACCAATGTGCCTGTCCATGTTTCGATGATCATGGATGGAAACGGCCGTTGGGCCAAGGAGAGAGGGAAGGAAAGAATCTTTGGCCATTTTGAAGGAGTGGAGAGTGTGCGTGCATGTGTGGAGGCTGCGGTGGAGAGTGGTGTGAAGTATCTTTCCATCTATGCTTTCTCTGAAGAAAACTGGAATCGTCCGCAGGATGAGGTTGTTGCTCTGATGGGGCTGATGGTAAAGGCGATGGCTGCGGAGATGGAAAAACTTGACCGTAACGGAGTGCGTTTTATGGTCATAGGAAACAGGGAGCGCCTTGGAGGCGATCTGAACAGGACTATAGATGAGTGTATGGCTATGACGAAAGACAATGATACTCTTACCCTTATAGTATTCTTGAGTTATAGCGGTAAATGGGATGTCCTTCAGGCTGCAAAGAAGATGGCTCTGGAAATACTGGAGCATCCTGATCGGAGAGACGAACTTATATCTATGGATATCAATGGTTTTGATAGATATCTATCCACTGCTGGCATCCCTGATCCGGACCTTATAGTCAGGACCTCCGGAGAGAGTCGTCTAAGCAACTATCTTTTATGGCAGGGGGCATATTCAGAATTGCTGTTTGTAGATACCTTATGGCCGGATTTCCGTAAGGAAGAGTTCCGTGCAGCGTTGGATTACTACTCAAAACGCGACCGTCGTTATGGAAAAGTAAAATAAATGCTTATATTTGCAGTTTTGAAATTAAGAGCATACAGATGAGAATCAGTAAAATAGTCTTGGCGTCACTTCTACTGTTCATGGCCTTTGGTGCATGGGGACAGCAGAAAGAGGAGGACGTAACAGTCGATTATACCAGACCTAAGAAATATATCGTAGGAGGAGTAGGTGTTGAAGGCAACAACTATCTCTCTCCTGATCAGATACTTCAGGTTGCAGGACTTCAGAAAGGTATGGAAGTGACTGTACCTAGTGAGGAGATGACTTCCATCATTAAAAGACTGTGGCTTCAGAGGTATTTTGAGGATGTTGCGATGGTCGTGGATTCGATAACACCTTCTGCAGATACTGCCTTTTTCAAGATACGCATCATCGAGCGTCCACGAGTTTCGAGATGGACCTTTTCCGGCGTAAAGAGCAGTGAAGAGAAGGAACTTATGGAGAGGCTCAGCCTGAAGAGAGGTGGAGAGTTCTCCGAATATGTTTCCAAGACTTCGAGCGATATCATCAAGCGATATTTCAAGGAGAAGGGTTTCCTGAATGTCAAGGTCGATGTGAACACCAAACGTGATTCAGTTATCCGTAGTGCGATCAGGGTCCAGTTTGCAGTGGACAGAGGTCAGAGAGTCAAGATCAAGAAGATTACCTTCAACGGCGCGGAAAATGTCAAGGAGACAAAACTTGTCAGGTCTATGAAAAAGACCAGGGACGCCCGCCTTATGAACTTCTTCAGTTCGAAGAAATTCAATGAAAGTGAATATGACAAGGATAAGAGATCTCTTATCAGTGCTTTCAACGAGGCAGGTTTCAGGGATGCCAGAATCGTGAAGGATACCATGTATTATATTGAGCCTGGTCGTCTGCAGATTGATTTCGACATCGATGAAGGAAAGCAGTATTATTTCAGGGACATCACATGGACAGGAAACTCAGTATATGCATCGGAGACTCTGAACGATGTGCTTAAGATAAAGAAGGGTGATGTCTATGATGTGGTGACCATGGAAAAGCGTCTTTTCGGAGGCGGAAAGCAGGGAGATCTGGATATTACCAAACTTTACAGGGACAACGGATATCTGTTCTTTAATATCCAGCCTGTGGAACTCAATATTGAAGGTGACTCTGTGGATGTGGAGATGCGTGTGGTTGAGGGTAAGCCTGCTACATTGAACAATATCGTCATAAATGGAAATGACCTGACAAATGAAAGAGTCATCCGACGTCAGATCTATACCCGTCCTGGTTATCTCTTCAGTCAGACAGACTTCGAAGCATCTATCCGTGAAATCGCATCCATGGGTCAGTTCGATCCTGAGGCAATCATGGGAGAAGGTGGCTACTCTGTCATACCTAACCAGTTGAACAACACCGTAGACCTTGTATACAATGTGACGGAGAAACCTTCGAGCCAGTTGGAACTTTCCGGTGGTTGGGGTGGTAATACCTTCGTTGCTACTGTCGGAGTAAGTTTCAACAACTTCTCTACACGTCGTTTCTTCGATAAGTCTGCATGGCGCCCTGTACCTCTTGGAGATGCACAGAATCTTTCCATAAGGTTCCAGACCAACGGTACATATTATACAAGCCTTTCAGCAAGTTTCGCTGAACCATGGCTTTTCGGAAAGAAGCCTACGTCGCTGAATCAAGTCGGATCGTAGCCATGTCGTTCTGTGAGCCAAGGAGTTGATAATATGCCTTGTCTTCCTAAGACCGCTT
>JAZRGY010000025.1:0-3622 GCA_045644485.1 Candidatus Cryptobacteroides sp.
GTCGCCGACAACTGGATCAAGTGGATCAAGGAACTTTCTGACGACGACTGGAGAGTCGGAGAGATATGGTGGCAACTTACCAACAAGAGAAAGGATGAGAAGACCATCAGTTATGCCGAGTGCCACGACCAGGCAATGGTGGGTGACAAGACCATCGCCTTCCGTCTTATGGATAAGGAGATGTACTTCTCGATGAACAAGGAATCGCAGTCGGACATCGTCGACAGGGGAATGGCACTGCATAAGATGATCCGTCTTGTGACCATGGCTACCTGCGGCAACGGATATCTTACCTTCATGGGTAATGAGTTCGGTCATCCTGAATGGATCGACTTCCCACGTGAAGGAAACGGCTGGTCATATAAGCATGCGAGGCGACAGTGGTCTCTCGCTGAGCCGGATTATCTGAGATACAGATATCTGCGCAATTTTGACAAGGCAATGATACATCTGGCGCAGGCTGAAGGCATTCTTGACGAGATGCCGGAACTTTTTGTGCAGGATGAAGAGAAAAAGATTCTGATTTTCAAAAGAAAAAATTGTATCTTTGCGCTCAATTTCAACCCCACCTCCTCTTTTGCCGATTATGCCTTCGCGGTGCCGGCAGGAAAATATGAGGCGGTACTCAATACGGACGAAAACGAATTTGACGGCTTCTCCAGGTTAAAGACCGGAGAGGAGCATTTCAGTGTGTCCGAACGTAGCGAAAACGGAAACGGCAAGTATGATGATTCGCTGTCGCTTTACCTGCCTAGCCGTTGCGCTGTCGTGCTGAAGAAGATAGATTAATTAAAGATATATAAGATTATGGCTTTTCTTAAATTCAACAAGTCCGAACTTGTCAACCTTGAGTACTCGCTTAAGCGCGAACTCATCGTGGCGAACGAGACTGGCGCCTACTGCAACACGTCCATCGTGACCTGCAACACAAGACGCTATCACGGACTGCTCGCTGTACCTGTTGCAGGACTGGGAGGCGGAAAGTACATGCTGCTTTCTTCGCTTGATGAGAGTCTGATCCTTGGCGGTAAGCAGTTCAACCTCGGAATCCACTGTTATGGTGACACTTACGAGCCTAGAGGACACAAGTACATCATCGACTTTGATGCCAACCCGGTTCCTGTGGTGACCTACAAGGTCGGTGGAATCATCTTCACCAAGACCATCATGATGGTTCCGGACAACGACCAGGTACTCATCAAGTATGAGTTGCTTCAGGCTCCGTCCAAGGTGAACCTCGTGCTCAAGCCGTTCCTTGCATTCAGAAGCGTGCACGCCCTCACAAGTCAGAATCCGGAGGCTTATACCGGTTATGATGAAGTGGACGGTGGAGTTTCTTTCCGCATGTATGACGGTTTCCCTGACCTTAATCTCCAGGTGTCTGCAAACGCTGTCTACAAGCACCAGCCTTACTGGTACAGCGGAGTGACATACTCGGACGAGTATCGTCGCGGCTTCGACTGCAGGGAGGACCTCCTTGTTCCGGGTTCGTTCACTATGGAAATGAAACCTGGCGAGTCTGTAGTGTTCTCCGCTTCATGCAGCGAGATCAATCCTAAGGGACTCAAGAGGAAGTTCACAGATATCCTGAAGAAGACTCCGGAGATCGAGACTCATGAGGACCTCCTTCGTCACAACGCCGAACTCTTCAAGATCCATAACGGAAACAGGGCTCAGATCAACGCCGGATTCTCATGGCTTGAGACAGGACTTCTCAGAGAGACGATCGTTTCTCTCCCTGGTCTCACACTCTTTGCAAACGGCGACTGCGACGAGTTCGAGAAGATTCTCGACACCCTGATTGCAGACGAGCAGGAAAGACTTTACCGCAGGACAACCCAGGTCGAGGCACCTTTGAGACTTACCGAGACCCTTCAGCAGTATATCCGTTTCAGCGGAAAGGAAAAGCAGATATGGAAGAAATACAGCGAAGTCCTCAAGGGCATCATCGAAAGTTATGCACCGGGACAGCGCCGCGAGGTCACCATGCATCCTAACGGACTCCTCTGGGCACAGATGGACGGTGTGGCGCTTTCGTGGATGAACGCTTATGTATACGGCAGACCTGTGACCGAGAGAGCGGGTTATCAGATCGAGACCAATGCGTTCTGGTACAATGCCCTCTGCTTCGCCATCGATATGGAGAACAAGTACGGTCCAAAGAAGAGTTCTTTCGTAGAAAGATGGTCACCTGTGCGTGATCTCGTCAAGGAAAACTTCCAGCCTACATTCTGGAGGCCAGAGTGGGGTTATCTTGTGGACTATGTAGGAAACGGACCTCAGGATCAGGCTGTAAGGCCTAATATCCTCTTCCCGATCTATCTCGAGTATTGTCCTGTAGATGACGAGGTCATCTCGGAGGTTGTCATGACCATCAACGACGAACTTGTGACCAAGAGAGGACTCCGTTCGCTTTCTCCTAGAAACGAGAACTATAGAGGCGTATATGAGGGATCGCAGATCGACCGCGACCTCGCATATCACCAGGGTTGTGCGTTCCCTGAACTTCTCGCACCTTACATCGACCTCTGCTTCAGGATGATGGGTGACACATTCTACGGCAGGGCAAAGTATCTTGTAGAGGGATTCTTCGAGGATATCAGCAAGCATGGTGTGGGAGCATTCTCCGAACTCTATGACGGAGACCCTCCTCACGAACCGCATGGCGCAATTTCTTCGGCAATGAGCACAGCGGCTCTGCTTCGTATCGCATATATTATGAAACAGTATAAGAAATAAGGAGGAAAGGAAATGAGAGTTCTGATGTTCGGATGGGAATTCCCTCCTCATATTGCAGGTGGACTTGGAACAGCCTGCTACGGTATGACCAAAGGTCTTGCCCACAACGATGTTGATGTTCTTTTCGTGATGCCTTCGGCTTCGGGTGACGAGGATGAAAGCGCAGTGAAGATCATCAATGCGAGCGATGTCGCAATCGACACCGTGAGCGAAACTGTCGACGAATTCCTTGGAAAGGTTCAGTTCGTGCACATCGGTACAAACATGGTCCCTTATGTAGACCCTCGCGACTTCACCACCATGGTTGAGGAAGAGCGCAAGAGACAGATAAAGGGCTTCCGTGTGCAGTATGGACAGAAGTACAAGTTCTCAGGCAAGTATGGCGCAAACCTCATGGAAGAGGTTGCAAGATACGCAATGGTAGGTGCTACCATCGCAATGCAGTACAAGGACCAGTTCGATGTCATCCATGCACACGACTGGCTTACATATCTCGCAGGTATCGCTGCGAAGCATCTTACCGGCAAGCCTCTCGTTGTCCATATGCATGCGACATCATACGACCGTGCCAGCGACGATCAGGTCGACACACGTGTAGTTGACCTTGAGACAAAGGGTATGATGGCGGCAGACAAGGTGATGGCTGTGAGTGAACTCACAAGAAACATCTGCATCAACCGTTACGGAATCGATCCGGACAAGGTGGTGGCTGTACATAATGCCGTGGACTTCACAGGCCGTGAGAAACTCGAGGTCGAGAGAAACGTGAAGGAGAAGGTGGTTACCTTCCTTGGCCGCGTTACCTATCAGAAGGGTCCGGAGTATTTCATCGAGGCTGCTGCAAAGGTGCTCAAGAGATGCAACAATGTGCGTTTCGTGATGG
>JAZRGY010000026.1:0-2834 GCA_045644485.1 Candidatus Cryptobacteroides sp.
GTCCACAGATCATTTGTTGTCAGGAAAGAATCGATTCAAGAGACTTTATCAGATTCGCTCACACTTGCGGATGGTACATCTATTCCTGTTTCAAGGAAATATAGGGAGATAGTTGTATCGTTGAGCGATAATTAAAGAAAGTGTCTTGCAATTCTCATCGCAGGACACCTCTGATTTATAATCTAACTTTATGATTCAATCACCTGTCATCCCATTCCGGATGGGCAGGGTCTTCGGCAATGAGGGCTTCCTCCAGTGAAAGTCCCAGTGCTGAGGCAACGCCTTCTCCGTATGCAGGATCGGCCCTGAAGCAGTTGCGGATGTGGCGCTGTTTGATGAAGATCTCTGAATCTGCCATCGCGCGGGCTGTGTTTTCGCAGGTCGCCTTCTGGTCTTCCTCTGACATCAGTCTCCACAACTTTCCAGGCTGGGTGTAGTAGTCACTGTCGTATTCACGTTCATCATAACTGAACACATCTCCCATAGCAGCCAATGGAGGTTCCTTTGCTGAAGGCTTTTCCTTCCATTCACCGTAACTGTTAGGTTCATATGAAACTGCTCCTCCCATATTGCCGTCGGTGCGCATCTGACCGTCGCGATGGAACGAATGGAACGGGCATCGTGGGCGGTTCACAGGGATGTCGTTGTAATTCACGCCGAGACGATAGCGTTGGGCGTCACCATATGAGAAGAGACGGCCCTGAAGCATCTTGTCAGGAGAGAATCCGATACCCTCGATGATGTTTGCCGGATTGAATGCGGCCTGCTCCACTTCCGCAAAGAAGTTCTCCGGATTGCGGTTGAGTTCCAGTATGCCCACATCGTGGAGAGGGAAGTCGCCGTGATACCATACCTTCGTGAGGTCGAACGGATTGATCTCATAGTGCCTTGCCTGCTCCTCGGTCATGAGTTGGACCTGCATCAGCCATCTAGGATAATCTCCTCTTTCTATGGCTTCGAACAGGTCTCGCTGATGTGACTCCCTGTCCTTTGCGATGACTGCTTCCGCTGCGGCATCCGTCATGTTTCTTATGCCCTGGAGTGTCCTCAGATGGAATTTTACCCATGTGCGGCGGTTCTCGGAGTCATAGAAACTGTAGGTGTGACTGCCGAATCCGTGCATGTGGCGGAAGGATGCCGGGATGCCACGCGGTGACATGGTGATAGTCACTTGATGCAGTGCTTCAGGCAGGAGAGTCCAGAAGTCCCAGTTTGAGTTTGCCGAACGCATTCCGGAGCGCGGGTCACGTTTGATGGCATGGTTCAGATCTGGGAACTTCAGCGGATCGCGAAGGAAGAAGACCGGTGTGTTGTTGCCTACAAGGTCCCAGTTGCCGGAGTCGGTGTAGAACTTCATTGCGAATCCTCTGATGTCTCGTTCTGCATCACCCGCTCCTCGCTCTCCTGCAACAGTGGAGAAACGCACGAAGCACGGGGTCTGTTTTCCTATTTCAGAAAATATAGAGGCGCGGGTGTACTTTGTGATGTCATGAGTGACGGTGAATGTTCCGTATGCTCCTGCGCCCTTTGCGTGCATTCGTCTTTCGGGGATGACCTCCCTGTCGAAGTGGGCCATCTTCTCAAGAAGCCATGTGTCCTGCAATGTCACAGGTCCGCGATGGCCTGCAGTCTGAGTGTTCTGGTTGTCCGGAATAGGGCGTCCGTTCTCCGAGGTGAGATTTTTCTTGTCGTTCGTTTTCATGTCGTGAAAAATTAGATGAAAACGCCGATACCTAAAAGTGTGCCAGTGGGATATTACTTGAAAATCAATGTGAAAACTGTACTTGAAGCATCACTTCTGGTGAGCGATAGCGTGCCATTATGCAGTCTCATGATCTGACGTGAGAGACTGAGGCCGATACCGGTGCCTTCCTGCTTGGTCGTGAAGAATGGAACGAATATCTCCTCCTGGCTCTCCTTACTGATCGGATGGCCATCGTTGGTCACGTTGATGATGATGTGCTCCGATGGATTGATCTCGGCCGTTATCTCAACGTTCTTTGCCTCCGCCTGGACAGCATTCTTGACCAGATTGATAAGAATCTGAGTGATCTGTCCCTCATCTGCATACAAGATTATATCTTCCGACATTTCCTTATATGTGCATACAGTACCGTTCATCGCAGCCTGCTCTCTGGTCAGACTGATGACCCTTTCAGCAAGTTCCTTGAAATAGAATGCTTTCTTTACAGGAGGAGCCACTCGGGTAAGATTTCTATATGAGTCCACGAACTTGATCAAGCCCTTTGAAGACTCTGAAATAGTGCTGAGACCATTCTTGATGTCTTCATCTACACCATCGAAGGTCAGCAATGTATCACTGAGCGAAGCAATAGGCGTAATGGTATTCATGATCTCATGAGTCAAGACCCTGATGAGTTTAGACCAGGACTGCTGCTCGTTCTCTGCAATCTCGTTGCTTATGTCGTTGAATGCGATGATCCTCACAGTATCCTTGCCGATTTTCGCCTCTGATGCTGTCAAGGAGATAGTCATCTTTCCGCTCTCATTGTAATAACTTGCTCTCTCCTCATTGCCGTCTGCAATAGTCTGGAACGAGTCATACAGAGAGTCGCTCACTGCGCGAAGTTGTCTGATGTGACCGAATGTGGCGATGCCAAGCAGATTAAGCGATGTATTGTTGCAATATGCCACACGACCGTCCTTTTCGATTACCGCAATGCCTGTCTTGACGTGATCGAGCATCAGGCCGAAATACTTCTCCTGTTCGATGATTTCGTGCCTTTCCTTGTCGAAGATGTTGCGCAGACGGTTGAGGGTACGGTTGAACTTCCGTCCTCGGAGCAGTCTTTCGTTAAAGCGGAAGTTGAGTT
>JAZRGY010000027.1:0-5827 GCA_045644485.1 Candidatus Cryptobacteroides sp.
AAGAAAGGCAAAACAAAGAAAACACCGTCTTCCGTTCGTCACAGAATCCGGTGTTTTCGTCACTTTTTTCTTTTTCTTATTATCGGTCAGGCCTCATAAATGGCAAACAGCGCCGATCCAGAGCCTGACATGGATGCATAGACTGCCCCACTATCATAGAGGGAACGCTTGATGGCAGCAAGTTCAGGATATTTGGCAAAGACCGTTTCCTCAAAATCATTTACAAGTATTCCGCCCCACTGCTCTATCGGTCTTTCCAAGGCCTCCTTTAAAGGAACTTCAGGAAGATGAGGTCTGATTCCGCCATAGGCATCCTTTGTCGACACGGCGACACCCTCCGGTGTCAGGACCCGAAGGTCATATCCTTCCAAAGATATCGGGTATTCCGTCAGGACTTCTCCCCTTCCCTCTCCTATCATCGGACGATTGTAGATAAAGAATGCGCAGTCACTTCCCAGACGTGCAGCATATTCTGCAAGTTCCGCCTCTCCCAATCCAAGAGAGCACAGTTCGTTCAACATCTTGAGAGCAAAGGCAGCATCCGCAGAACCACCTCCAAGGCCGGCACCTACCGGAGATGTCTTTTCCAGAAAGATCTTTACAGGAGGCAGATCGAAATCCTCAGCCAGAATATAATAGGCCTTGGCTGTAAGGTCATTGAGAGGCTCCCAGTCTACACCCTCCTTACGGGCAATGGTAATCATCAGTTTACCATCCTGAGAGATTGCCTGCACGAACATCGGCACATCTTCTTCTTCTCCAGCATAAAGCGCCCCATACTTTCCATATAGAGCAGACGAGGTTCTGCTATAATCGTCACCCGTCACGATCTCCAGAGTATCGCTGATATCAAAGTAAGGCACAAAGAGGGTCTCCAGGTCATGAAATCCGTCTTCCCTCTTTCTAAGGACATTAAGTCCCAGATTTATCTTGACATTAGGCTTTGTTATCATGCACTATATTTCTAATGGATTTCTCGAAATCTGAAGATGTTGCCTCCCGCTGTGATTCATCCTGAATATTCTCCAGAACAGGGGCGATGAAGGAAATCATCTGAAGAACCTTGGCATCTTCGAGACTTATACCTCTTGAGCGCATGTAGAACTGTTCTTCTTCGTTCAGACGTCCGATTGTCGCACCGTGCGAGCATTTCACATCATCTGCATAGATCTCCAACTGAGGTTTGGTGTCGACTTTAGCCCCGTCAGAGAGAAGAATATTGTGATTCTCCTGATATGCTTCAGTACGCTGCGCATCCTGAGCCACTATTATCTTTCCATAAAAATCAACTCTCGACCTTCCGCCTGCAATGCCTTTGAACAACTGGCGGGAGTTGCAATGCGGGAAATCATGATGCATATCGACAGCGATCTTTACCTTTTCCTCGCCTCCGCATACATAAGCCCCATAGATATTCGCTTCTGCACCTTCTCCTGCAAGAGTCACATCCATCTTCAGGTCACAAGATACTCCCGGCATGACCAGAACGACAATCTCCACCTTCGAATCCCTCTCCACAACGATTCTCTGTGGAACGCACTCATGCCCCAGCACGTATACCTTATGAACCATATCGTTCTGTTTTACAATCAATTCTTCCATATACTAAAGATTATCGTAACCCTTCTCTTCGATTTCGGCAACAAGTTCCTTTCCGGCAGTCTTCACGATCTTTCCATCCTTCAGGACATGGACCACATCCGGTACGATATAGTCAAGAAGTCTCTGATAATGGGTAATCACTATAGCGGCCTTCTCTGGAGTATGGAGGGCATTCACACCATTTGCGACAATACGAAGAGCATCGACATCGAGTCCGCTGTCTGTCTCATCAAGAATCGCAAGAGTAGGATCAAGCATAGCCATCTGGAATATCTCGTTCCTCTTCTTCTCACCACCGGAAAATCCTACATTGACTTCTCGTTTTGCAAATTCCGGTTTCATCTGGACAAAAGCCATCTTCTCGCGCATGAGTTTCAGGAAATCTCCTGCCTTCAAAGGTTCAAGTCCCTTTCCCGCACGGTGGGCATTGACAGCGGTCTTCATGAAATTGGTGATTGTCACGCCCGGTATCTCTACAGGATACTGGAACGAGAGAAAGATGCCGGCCCATGCACGCTCTTCCGGAGACATGGCGAGAAGGTCCTGACCCATGAACTCTATTGTTCCTGCAGTCACGGTAAACTGCGGCTTTCCAGCCAACACTGCCGATAATGTACTTTTTCCTGCACCATTAGGACCCATCACCGCATGAATTTCACCCTTGCGGATGACAAGGTCAACACCCTTGAGGATTTCCTTATCCTCAACCGAAGCCCTCAGGCCCTCAATCTTCAATAATATATCGTTCATATTACGCGTTTTTTCTATACAATCTATACCATGTAAACAGTGACCAGACACCATTGACCAGATACAGGCAACTGACTATCGGCATGAAGACCAGTCCCGCCTTAAGGTAAAGAGTCAGGTTCGCGATGTTCACAAACAACCAGGCAACCCAGCAGTCCCACTTCTTCAGTGCAGACAATGTCTGGGCTGTCAATATCAGCACAGTCACGCAGCAGTCAAGGTACGGCAGAGGATTCGCCGGGAAGTATCCCACGAACCATTTCGTGCCCATCTGGCTCATCAGCCAGCCCCAGCCAAGCGCAAGTATCAGCACCAAGATTACAATCATGCCCCTCTGAGGCCATGTAAGCATTGATACCTTCAGGTCACCCGAACCGGAAGCACTCTCCTCCCCTTTCTTCGGATGGCTCCATCTATACTGCCCCATTATATTTATGCCTAGAGAAATCGGCTGGAGTATCAGGTTGGCATACAGATTCTTCTGCCAGAACATGAAGAAAAGCAATGCGGTATATATATATCCCACATAAAAGTTGCTCTTCCTGTTTCTTCCGGCCAGAAACACGGTGGTCAGGCCAAATACCGCCGACAGAAGATCCATCAGAAGCACAGGCTTACCCCCTAATTCAAACAGTATGATACTCCAAAATTCCATTTAATTTTCAATAAGATCGCCACGACCCTTACAATGATACTATCCGACAGAACCTTCAAGAGAAACCTGAAGGAGTTTCTGCGCTTCAACGGCAAACTCCATCGGAAGTTTCGAAAGTACCTCTCGTGCATATCCGTTTACAATCAGTCCCACAGCCTCTTCCGGACCGATGCCTCTCTGATTGCAGTAGAACAACTGGTCCTCACTGATCTTCGAGGTCGTCGCTTCATGCTCCACCACAGCAGTCTTGTTGGCATTCTCTATATACGGAAAGGTATGCGCCCCGCATTTATCTCCGATAAGCAGGCTGTCACACTGTGAGAAGTTGCGTGCATTATCCGCTCCCGGAAGCATCTTCACCAGACCACGATAACTGTTCTGACTACGTCCGGCAGATATACCCTTGCTGACAATACGGCTTCTTGTATTTCGTCCTATATGGATCATTTTTGTACCGGTATCCGCCTGCTGGAAATTGTTAGTTACAGCAACTGAATAGAATTCCGAAGAAGAGTTGTCTCCTTTGAGGATGGTAGAAGGATATTTCCATGTAATCGCAGATCCTGTCTCGACCTGAGTCCACGAAAGATGGCTTCCGTCTCCCTTGCATATACCTCTCTTTGTAACGAAATTGAAGATTCCGCCCTTGCCTTGGGCATCTCCCGGATACCAGTTCTGTACAGTGGAATACTTCACTTCCGCATCCTTCTCGACTATGATTTCCACCACCGCTGCATGCAATTGGTTCTCGTCACGCATAGGAGCAGTACATCCCTCCATATAACTCACATAGGAGCCTTCATCAGCAACTATGAGAGTCCTCTCGAACTGACCGGTTCCGGCAGCATTGATACGGAAATAACTTGAAAGTTCCATCGGGCAACGCACGCCCTTAGGTATATACACGAACGATCCGTCACTGAATACCGCAGAATTGAGCGCCGCATAGAAATTGTCTCCTACAGGAACCACGGATGCAAGATACTTGCGTACCAGATCAGGATGTTCCTTGACGGCCTCGGAGAATGAACAGAATATGATACCCTTTTCTGCCAGGGCAGAACGGAATGTGGTTGTCACTGATACCGAATCGAAGACTGCATCCACGGCCACACCTGCAAGAGCGGCACGCTCGTGAAGAGGAATTCCCAGTTTGTCGAATGTCTTCTCAAGTTCCGGATCGATCTCCTTAGGGCGGTCCTCATCCTTCTTCGGAGCCGCATAATAGATTATGTCCTGAAAGTCTATTTCAGGAATATCAAGGTGCGCCCACTGAGGCAAGGGCATCTTCTGCCATCTGCGGAAAGCCTCCAGACGGAACTCAAGCATCCACTCCGGTTCTTCCTTCTTCGCCGAAATCAGGCGTATTATATCCTCATTGAGACCCTTAGGTATGAACTCCTGCTCGACATCGGTCACAAAGCCATGTTCATACTCTTTCTCAGTGATATTATCTAATATTTCCTTGTCTTTACTCATATAAAATCTGCTATCCTGCAATGTCCGGGCCCATTCGACCCGAATATGCAAAGATAGCAGATTTTATTATAAACTTCTATGTTTACCCTACCTATTCGCCTTCAAACACGACAGGAACGGTAAGTCTTGTACTCTTCTTCTCGCCGTCAAAGGTGCCAGGCTCCCATGCTGGAGACTTGCTTACAGCCTTTACAGCAGCCTCATTAAGATCTGGATTAGAGCCGAATATAGCATGAATTCCAGACAATGTACCGTCAGGCATGACTGTGAACTCGACCAGCACAGCCCTTGAACCTCTTGTAGGATCAAATGTATCTGGGACCTCAACCTGAGAATTCACCCAAAGAGTAAAGTCGTCCAGACTTCCTCCCTGGAATCGAGGAGTGACAAAACCCATGCTTTCGATAAGCATCAGATTTCTCGCTTCCCAGCGGATTTCGAGAGCCTTGAGAAATTCCTCCTGTCTGGTCTGCAGATCGACTCTAGGATATTTAGGTTTAGGGATTTCTACAAAAGGAATCTTTGTCTCAAACATCTTTGATTTGAGTTTTCCGTTACGGAATTTACCGATGAATATCGAACCGTCCTTACGGAAAAGAGTGTCTACTCCATGGTATTTTCCGTTCTTGAATTCGCCGGACATCACGATGCCGTTGTCTCTATAAAGACGGCCCTTGCCGGTAGCCTTTCCTTTCTTGTAATCGCCCCAATAAACCTCACCGCTAGGGAGATAAGTGACGCACTTACCTACCGGAACACCTTTATCGAAAGTACCTATGATAAGTCCGTCATGACTTGAATACAAGATGCCATGCCCTTTAGGCCACTGACCTTCATAACGAAGCACTTCTTCATCGTAGTTGAGGTTATCGCGCTGATCCTGCGCAAAGAGAGACACGGATGACAGAAACATCACCGATGCCACCAAAAAGAGCATACGTTTCATAGCATTGGATTTTAGAGTTATAAACCTATGAAGTTTCTCCAGTTCAAGTGGCGCCAACAAATATAAGAAAATAAAATATAAAAAACAAGAGGACGACCTGCAGGCCATCCTCTTATGATGTGCGGCATGAACCCGCTGGTGTTCTGTGTGATTACTCTGCTGCAGGTGTCTCAACCTCTGCTGCAGGAGCCTCAACAGCCTTCTTCGAACTACGACGAGTTGTCTTCTTTGCTGCCTTCTTAGGATCAGAAGCAAGTGCAGCCTCATTGAAGTCAACGAGTTCGATAAGAGCCATATCAGCACCGTCACCCTGACGGAAACCAGTCTTCAACACGCGAGTGTATCCGCCTGGACGGTCAGCGATCTTAGGAGCAACTGTACGGAAGAGTTCTGAA
>JAZRGY010000028.1:0-19363 GCA_045644485.1 Candidatus Cryptobacteroides sp.
CCCAGCATTCAAGCCGGCTAAGGTGTTCGTTAACGAGGTAAAATAATTACAACAACAATAATATTTTAAAACCTTTTTAATTATGCCAAACGGAAAGAAGCATAAAAGGCACAAGATGGCTACGCACAAGCGCAAGAAGCGTCTGCGTAAGAACAGACACAAGAAGAGAAAGTAATTTCTCGCAGTGTCTGCCATTTTAGCAGTCTGCTAAAGAGGCTGACCAGGTTGGTCGGCCTCTTTATTTTGAAATAATCTTATCACTGAAATTCCTGATGGAGTCTGTAAAAGATCTGATTGTTGACGTAAATTCAACAGAAGTCTCGATCGCGCTGATGGAAAACCACAGACTGATCGAGTTGAACAAGGAGTCCAGCATAGGCCACAACTTTTCCGTAGGAGATGTATATCTGGGAAAGGTAAAGAAGATTCTTCCGGCCCTCAATGCTGCCTTCGTCGACATCGGAGACGAGAAGGAGGCATTTGTCCACTATCTTGACCTGGGACTTTATTTCGAGGCCTTTGACGAATTCGTCAAGAGGATAAATCCGAATGTAGATGCGAAAGGCATTTACAAGCACATCAAGCCAGGCAAAATCCTCGAAAAGGAAGGCCGTATAGAAAATGTGCTCACCCCGGGACAGATGATCATAGTCCAGATCGTCAAGGAACCGATTTCGACAAAAGGGTCACGACTGACTGCAGAAATTTCATTGGCAGGACGAAACATCGTACTGCTCCCCTTCGCAGAGAAGGTGAGCGTATCCCAGAAGATTTCTTCCAAAGAGGAGAAAAGAAGACTGGAAACACTTGTAAGGAGCATTCTCCCTAAGAATTACGGAGCGATCATCCGCACTGCTGCAGAAGGAAAGAACGCAGCCATTCTAGATGCGGAAGTAATCTCTCTGATCGAAAAATGGGAAAATTCCTGGAAGAAACTGGCAAAATCCAAGGGCGTGCAGTTACTCTTCACCGAGTACAGCAAGACGACTACAATCCTCAGAGACCTTCTCAACGACTCGTTCACAAACGTCTATGTGAACAACGAGACAATCTATGAGGAAACCCGCAAGTACATCTCCCTGATCTCACCGGAGCAGGAGAAGATCGTGAAACTCTACAAGGAGAAGGCTCCGATCTTTGACCACTTCGAAGTAACGAGACAGATAAAGAGTTCCTTCGGAAAGGTCGTTCCAATCAAACAGGGCGCATACCTTGTGATTGAGCACACAGAAGCACTGCATGTAATAGACGTCAACAGCGGTACCCGTTCCAAGAACAAGGAACAGGAACAGAATACCTTCGACGTCAACTGCTATGCGGCCGAAGAGATTGCAAGACAGTTACGGCTTCGTGACATGGGAGGCATCGTCATCGTGGACTTCATCGACATGGATTCCAACGAACACAGAAATGCCCTCTACAAGAAGATGGTCGAACTGATGGAACCGGACAGAGCAAAGCACAACGTCCTTCCTCTCACCAAATTCGGTCTCATGCAGATTACAAGGCAGAGGGTCCGTCCGGCAACCGAGATCAATACCCAGGAGGTTTGTCCGGTATGCAACGGCACCGGAAAGATAGCATCAAGTGTCGTGATAGACGAGGCGATAGAGAGAAGACTTGCCTACTATGTCATGGAAAAGAACATCACTAACCTGACATTGAAGACAAATCCTATCCTAGGAGCCTATCTGACAAGAGGTCTGTTCTCTTCCATCATAGGAAGATGGAAAAAGAAGTACAGATGTAAGATCGAGATTGTGGAAACAACCGACTTCACGGTTCTGCAGAATGAATTTTACAATGAAAAAGGCGAGAAACTCGATTAAGAGTTTCCCGCCTTTTTTCATATATCCGGTTACTGATAATCGATGAAACAATGACTATCCCAGAACAAGTCAGGCTCACCATTTCTCGGCAGAGGAGGCGCCATAACACCAGGGAAAACCGTTATGATGGAATACTCGTCTTCTTCCTTTCCAAGAATCACCTGACACTCATTCGTCGGGACGATGCGGGACACACTCACCTTTCGGATCATGCATCCGTTGCGTTCCTCTTCACGCATGGTCGAGAGTTCTTCTTCAGCCAAGGCATCCATAGCAATGACCCCGTCGGTACCTATTTCATATCCCAGATCAAATGAGAGCCTTACCTTTCCAGATGCATCCGGCTCCGGCATATCGCTCAAACGATCCGGGCATTCCATCTTCAGTCTGTCAAGGACCTGCATAGGTGACTGTGCGAAAAAAGCATGGAACTTCGAGCCTGGCCTGTTCAGTTGGTCTCTGATCTGCACATCTGTATATCCCGCATCCAGCATTGCGGTTCTGGATGCATCATCAACCTTTTCGAAATGGGTCAGACAATGAAACAAGGTCTCTGGCGGACACTTTATTTCCGTTTCCATAGATTCCGCATCCATACACACAATCTTCTTTCTGAAAACCACTCGTCTATATATTGTTTGAACAGAGCATATGTGATAGCCACGATAATAATCGACACTCCTGCGGCAACCATCCTGCGATAGCACATATTATCCTGACCGATAAGTTCGAAAATCCATGAAGTAACATCATAAAGAACCGAACCCAATGTAAGGAGCGTCAGGCCCAAGAGACTTTTTGAGAGTCTTTTTTCTGCATCTGCAGATTCTCTGGCACGTTCCTTTTCCTGTCGTTTACCCTCCTGCTCCACATATCTGTGGATCTGTTCCCTTTCCTTATCGACTTCCAGACCGTGCTTGATCTTCTCATAGATCAACTGCGGAAGGAAGTTATAGGAAACTGTCGGAAACGAATAGTTCTTCTCCATCTCCTTCATCTCCTCAACAAGTTCCACAGCATCCTTTTCCGAATCACGGAACTTCCTGTTTATATCGAAGAGACATACCTTCTGATAGAGTGCATGGATATATAGCATTCTGAAATATGATGCAGCCCAGACAAAATTATGGTCATAGTCTCTTCCGATGACAGTCACTGTATCAAGAAGAGCAAGAGCGGTCCAATTTCTGAAGACAGATATCCTGTTCTCATTCATCATGGTCGAGTAGTACGACTGTGACGGGGAGTTGATATCAGAGGTATCGTTCACTACTCCGATAGAAGACATCGTTCCGAGTTCATACAGCAGAGTATCATCGAAAGAATCAGTTCCTACAATCTGAAAAGCCTTCAGTTTTCCGCCTGTATCCACCCAACCGGTATAACTGCCGTCAGGGCTCATTGATTTCAAAGGCTCGACCGCCTTAAGATACTTTTCAAAGCCCGAATATCTGTTACTTTCCAAGACTTTGTCATATAACGAATTTTCCCGCAGGGTACAATGCATGAAAGTCAAGTCGTCAAGATCAACATCCTGAGCATGCAACTCGATGGAAAACAAACATTTACTCGACGGAAATCTAAAGAGATGGAGTCGCTTTACATTGAAGTTGAAATCAAAGGGTACCCCACTCCTCCTTTTTCCGGAAATGCAGCAGGGAGTATCTGTTTCCTTGACCCAGTGGCCGCCCTTCAGCAACAGCGAGTCGACAAAACTTTCATAATACAGTTGGCACCAATAGTTCCTGTCCTTGACATCTTCCGGTCTCCCGTCCAGTTCAGGACACCAGTGCTTGTAGTCCGAGGTCAGAATCTGCTCATTCCATTCACTCAAGCCTTTTTCCACTTCAGCGGACCAATTGAAGTAGCCGCACAGAAAAGTTCTGGCAGAACCCCTTCTTATCGTTTTATCACTCTGCTCCATAGGTTACTATTTTATCTATTCTTCCTCCAGAAACTGAGTCATGTTTTCAGAATATTTACGCCATTTGTCGATCAGGGCCTGCATATCATCAGGAAGTTTCGAGTCGAAACGGACCATCTGCTTTGTGCGAGGATGCACGAAACCGAGGGTCTTGGCATGAAGGGCCTGGCGAGGGAGGAGTTTGAAGCAGTTCTCGATGAACTGACGGTATTTTGCGTATATCGTACCCTTACGTATCTCCGATCCGTCATAACGTTCGTCGTTGAAGAGAGGATGGCCGATCCAGTTGAAATGTACACGGATCTGATGGGTACGTCCAGTTTCCAGACGGCACTCAACAACAGTCACATATCCGAATCGTTCGAGGACCTTGTAATGGGTTACGGCATGCTTTCCATGATCGCCTTCCGGAAATACTCTGAACCTCATGCGGTCGTTAGGATCGCGACCGATGTTTCCAGTGATGGTTCCTTCGTCCTCCTTGAGGTTACCCCAGACAATAGCGACATAACGACGCTCTATCGAATGGACAAAAAACTGTTTTGCAAGGTCGAGTTGAGCCTCATCATTCTTTGCCACAACCAGAAGTCCGGAAGTATCCTTATCGATGCGATGGACAAGGACTCCCATCCTTTCATCCTCAGCGTCAGGACCTTGCGAAATGCCGAGATGGTGGGCAAGAGCATTCACAAGAGTACCGCTGAAATGTCCGTGACCAGGATGGACCACCATTCCAGCCTCTTTATTGATGACAAGAACATCCTCGTCCTCATGTACCACATTGAGAGGTATCGCTTCCGGCAGAATCTCAAGCCCACGTCGCTGATATGGCATCACAAACTTGATCACATCCCCAGGACGGATCACGTAATTCGCCTTCACTATCTTCTCATTCACACGGATATATTCTGCCTTGATGGCAAGTTGGATACGATGGCGCGAGGTGTACTCCATATGAGTCGCGAGATACTTATCCACTCGCATAGGCACCTGTCCTGCGGAGATATCGAACCTGTAATGTTCGAACATCTCCTGCTGTTCGTCCTCGTAGGCTACCTCATCACCGGCACCGCCAAGATCCAGATCCCTGATGGGATCGTCTTCGAACTCCATATAATTATTCATCTTCTTCAACAGTCTTTACAGGAATCTTCTTGACATCCATGGTAAGGTAAAGCATGACCTCGTCTCCCATGGCAACGCTTACAGAGTCTGACGGCTCCGGAATCTGTCGATATACCATTGCGTTCAGACTGTCGTCATAATCCTTTACGGTAGCATCGAACTTGAGGTCCTTTATATTCAAGGAGTGGTCAAATATGGCCTCGACAGCACTCATATTCTTAAGTCCCGTAACATCAGGCACATACGCCTTGTTATCCCTGTCGTTAAGTCCGAGCACAAGGTCTATGGCAGACTCGCTGTCTATCATGGTACCTGGCTCAATCTCTTTCTTTCCCTTGAGTTGACGAAGGACATTGTTGGTAGCCATATCCTGTTCATACACGAGACGGTTAAGTACTAGTCCCCTTGACATAAGTTCGGACTTTGCCTGGCGAAGAGAAAGGCCCACAAGATCAGGCATGGTCACCTTCTTTGCATTCACAGCATTGATGGTAAGGACGATTCTACGCCCTTCCTTCACCTTCGATCCCGGAGTCGGATTCTGTCTGTAGACCGCTCCCCTCTTCATCCTCTTGACGAATACTGAGTCTGTAACCTCGACCCTCATGCCCTCCTGCAAAGCCAGAGCCTCAGCCTCCTTAACGCTCATATTCGAAAAATCCGGAACAGAGAGTTCCTTGCCATGCTGGGTGACAAGATTGAGAAATACCATGGCACCCACAACGAGAACCACCACGATACACAATGCAACCAGAAGATTGCGTACAATCCAGTTTTTGAAAATTCCTTTCTTTTCTGCCATTATATCAGACTTTTATCAATTCGTATTCGCGACAGCCGAGTCCTATCTTCTCGCCATACTCAAGACCCGCCTGCCAGTTTGTATCAGGATGGACGATACGGAACTTGTCCTCTCCCTTATGATGGTGATGTCCGCATCCGCAATCATGCTCATGGTCCTTATCGGCAATGGCATTGCCCTTCAGGCTAGGAGCCGCCATGACCATGTCTGCACAAGCCTGATCAAGGGCCACAGGATCGAACGACGCTGCAATTCCGATATCAGGCACAAGGGCGGCATCGTTATGATTCCAACAATCGCAGTTCGGAGACACGTTCATAATGAAACTTATATGGAACGAAGGCTTGCCATTGATTACCGCATATGCATATTCAGCAATCTTCGCATTGAGCATCTCAGACGTATCATAATCCTTAACCACCGCGGCCTCCTTCTGGCACACTGCCACACACTGTCCGCATCCCACACATTTACTGTAATCTATCACAGCCTTCCTGTCAACGACCTTCACCGCATCGTGACGACAATATTTTTCACAGATACGGCATCCTATGCAGTTTTCCTCCCTTATACACGGCTGAGAAGACGAGTGAAGTTCCAGTTTACCACCAACGCTCGCCGATCCCATTCCAAGGTTCTTCAATGCTCCACCGAATCCGCTCTGCTCATGTCCCTTGAAATGATTCATGGAAATAACGACATCAGCATCCGCGATGGCCGCACCGATCTTAGGTGACGGGCAATAATGTCCTCCTGAAGGAACTTCCTTATAATCCGTACCCTTCAAGCCATCGGCAATTATCACGTCCGCATGGGCACCGATCCTGTTGAAACCGTTCTCCATAGCAGCATGAAGATGATCGACGGCATTAGAGCGTCCGCCGGAATAAAGTGTATTACTGTCTGTCAGAAAAACCTTTCCCCCGAGAGAACGTACCACATCCACCACGCGAGCCGCATAGTTCGGACGGATATAAGCCATGTTTCCAGGCTCTCCGAAGTGAATCTTTATGGCAGTGAACTTGCCGTCGAAATCAATATCAGAGATTCCTGCTCTTCTTATAAGCCTCTCAAGTTTTGTGAGAAGATCGTTGCCTGGCACCGTCCTGAGATCGGTAAAATAGACCTTTGACTTTTCCATAGTTATATCAGATTACCGGCATACCCTTGAATACGACATTGAAAAGCCCCTGTCCGAACAAGGCTATGCCTATTATTACTATCAATGCTCCTGTGATTCTGCTGATCCACAGTATTGTCCTCATCTTGAAATTGCCATGAAAACGACTCAGAAGCCACGACATGCTAAACCAATATGTCACAGATCCTGCACTTACGGCAAGGATGATAGGTGTCACAGTCCAGGTATGAGGTGCATCATTCGCAAGACCGAAGAAGGCGAAAAGAGCGAACATGACAAAGATGGCCATAGGATTGGAAAGTCCCAACGCCACCGCCTGTCCGAAATCCTTAGGAGACACTGAGGACTCGCCGTCAGCCTTGAGTTTTCTGAAAGGATTGGAGAATGTCATAGAGATACCTACAGCAACAAGGACACCTCCTCCGACAAGAAGTATCATATTCCTATGCTCTTCAATGAAACTCTGCGCAAATGCAAGTGCAAAAATGGCAATCGACGCATAAAAAGTGTCTACTACGCTTGCTCCAAGTCCTGAAACAAACCCAGCCTTATGTCCTTTGCTCAAAGATTTCTGTACGACAAGTATGGCAATCGGTCCGATAGGAGCCGACGCGCACATACCTACTGCAAATCCTTTAAGTATATCTATCCACATAACTCACAAAGGTAGTAAAATTTCCTTATCTTTGTCCGCTGTTTAGACTTCTGAAACGATGAAAAAGGAAAATATGATACTCTGGGGAATGGTACTGCTTTTCGCAGTGATGATGTCTGTCCCGTTTCTTGTACCTCACACAGGCCTTCTGGCCCTTTTCGGTCTCATTCCTCTTCTTTGCATGGAGAGGATAGCCTCGATGATGGAAAAGAAACGGATCTGGATATACCATTATTCAGCATTCGTCCTGTGGAACACCTTCACCACATTCTGGGTGTGCAACGCCACAATAGGAGGAGGCATCTTTGCAATTCTCGCAAACTCACTGCAGATGTCACTGATATTCGGACTTTTCCGCCTGAGCAAGAGGAAGTTCTCCGGAAGTCTTCCATACATCTTCCTGATGGTAACATGGATAGCATGGGAAAGGTTCTACTTCGATGCGGAGATATCATGGCCGTGGCTCGTACTGGGAAACTCATTTGCCCGTACGACATGGGCGATACAATGGTATGAAATCACGGGAGCACTTGGAGGTTCGCTCTGGATATGGATCAGTAACCTGAGCATATTCGGAATCATGACAAGCCTCTCGGACGGAAGCCTGTTCAATTGGAACAGAAAGGCCAAAGCAGCCGTACTCACAGGACTGTCCATTCTTTTTGCCGCACCGCTTGTGTTGTCAGGAGTCATCGGTAGCGGATATCAGGATTCCATGTCTTCCGAGGAAAACCTCGACGTACTTATAATCCAGCCTAACATCGACCCTTACAACAAATTCCAGGCGATGACCCAGGCACAGCAGAACGGAATACTCCTCTCGCAGGCAGAGAAATCCCTGAAATACCGTAAGAACGATTCCACATCAGTTCCCCTTCTGATTCTGGCACCGGAAACATTCACAAACGATATCAACTGCGGAGACTATTCAAGAAGCAGCACATGGAGGGGTTTCACAGAATTCCTCAAGAATTATCCTGGCGTCAACCTCCTCTTCGGAGCATCCTCATACAGTTACATACCGTCTGCAGAACGGCCGTCCCACACAGCACGCAGAATAGGAGAAGGTCTATGGTACGAGTCCCACAACTCCGCCCTGATAACAGACGGGACATCACGTACTGAGATTTTCCACAAGAGCAAATTGGTAGTAGGAGTCGAACACACCCCATACCCAAGGATATTCCGCCCTCTGGACGATATGCTGGGAGGAGTCATGGGAAGGTGCATCGGACAGGATGAGGTAAGTCTCCTGCATGTGGAAGGAGGCAGTGAAAGCATCCCTGTAGGATGTGCGGTATGCTATGAGTCCGTATATGGGGAATATTATACTGAATATGTACGCAAGGGAGCACGTGCCATGACCATCATCACCAATGATGCATGGTGGGGCAACACTCCGGGATACAGACAGCATCTGAGTTATGCATCCCTCCGCGCAATAGAGACCAGGCGAGCAATCGCGCGTTGCGCCAACACCGGAATATCTGCAATCATAAGCCCATCCGGAAAAATATTACAGCCCGCTCCATGGTGGGAGCAGGCTGTAATCGAAAGTCAGATTCCTCTGCGCGAGGACATCACTTTTTATGTAAGTCACGGGGACATCACCGGACGCATATGTACATTCCTGTTCATCCTCCTTTTATTGGCATTCCTTGTCAGGTTTGGAACTAACCGATGATTATTCAGTATATCCCTCACCTGTACCTATTGCAGTAGAAGACCAACTCTTCCATCCTGCAGTTGTTCCATTTTCAAAATCACCGTTCTTGATCAGTTCTACATCTGAACCGACTTTCTTAAGTGAAACATTGTCAATGGAAATTGTACCGGCAAAGTCTCCTATATTAAAGGTTATCTTCTTGTAAGTATCATTATCTGGTGTGATTTTTACAGTGGTAGGAGTCCATTCTGTCTGAAGGCTCATCCCGTAACCATATTGTTGATCCACAGGACTATCTTCACCACTCTGAAGCCAAATGTTGCACCAGTCCTTAGCAACAGTCGACTTTACCATACATGTAAATGTATATTCTGCTCCGTTCTCTAGAGGCTCATCCAGGAGATACCACACCTGAACGCCCCAATTATTTTCTTGAACAGTTTCATTTGTCATGGTCAGTGCAGAACCACCTGCTAAAGGCTCACGCCAAAGTTCAACCTTTTTGGCAGTAATATTACCTCCTTGAAGAATAAATCCTGTATTAGGCGAAGTAAACTTGGCGAGGAGTTCTTCAGTAAGTTCCATCACGATCACCTCCAAATTATCGTACGTTGCAATTTCCTGCCATGCATAGGCGTCATCAGCATACATTACCTGTACTGCCCAGTATGAGGAAGGATCAGTAGGAGTCACATATATTTTAAGATACTGACCTGGTTTGCATCCTGACCAGTTATATCCTCCGTATGCAAGGTCCTGCATTGCAGTACCCCATGCCAATGCTTTGCTGCCTTCCCAAAGGGTAACCGGCTCGTAACCGGCTGGAATCTCCGGCATCGGTTCTGGCTCTGGTTCCGGCTCCGGCTCTGAAGCAGGAGCAGCAGCCTGGTTCACAGTCACAGTCTTTGTGAGTTCACCTGCAGTAACAGTTACAGTAGTTGTTCTTGCCTCTGTAGCGGGATTCGCTGCAACAGTCATAGTTACAGTAACGGCCTCTTCAGAAGCATCGCCGGATGCAGGGTCAACAGTCACCCAGTCAGCAGCAGCCTCAACGGTCCAACTCTGGTTCGAAGTCACGGTGAATGTCTTCTCCTCACCTGCTGCAACGGCCTCAACCTCTGTAGCACTTACCTCAAGAGATGGCTCTGGATCTGGCTCTGGATCTGGTTCTGGTTCTGGATCCGGCTCTGGAGCAGGAGTACCAGCCTGAGATACAGACACAGTCTTTGTAAGGTCACCAGCCTTGACTGTAATGGTAGCGGTTCTTGCCTCTACTGCAGTATTGTCCTCTGCAGACACAGTTACAGAAACAGCCTTATCAGAAGCAGTACCTGAAGCAGGATTGATTCCCACCCATGCTGCATCAGCACTTGCAGTCCAATTCTGATTTGATGTCACGGTGAATGATGCTGACGCCGATGTTGCAGTAAGAGTCACAGAACTTCCGCTTACATCAAGTTTTGGTGTCACACCCGGATCGTCCGGTTTACACGCTACGACTGCCGCCATTGCGAACAGAGCGCAGATCCAAGATTTAGTTTTCATGTTAGTTATAATGTAGTTTGTTAGTAATGTTCCGAAAATGGAGGCTCTAATTTAAGAAAAATTTTTCTCTCCAGCGCATAAAAAGAAAAATCCGTTTCTTTTCTTGTCAGAAAGGAAACGGATTTTAAAATTTAATCAGAAATTAGAATGGCCTTCCGCCACCCATAGGAGGTCTTCCACCACCCATTCCAGGGCCACCGCCCATTCCTGGACCCATGCCGCCACGGCCTCTTCCGCCGCCCATTCCTGGTCCACCCATTCCCGGACCACGGTTACCGCGGTTACCGCCGAATGTTCCGAATCTGTATGTGAATGAAAGGATCACATAACGTCCGAGAGTATTGCTACGGCTCTCCAAGTGGTAGTTTGAATTGTCAGTCACCATAAGGTTCTTAGCCTGATTGAGGAGGTCGTATCCTCTGAGAGCAATAGTACACTTGTTGTTGAAAATAAGTTGTGTAATCTCAGCGTTCCATACAAACTCTGGCTCCTGAGCGGAAGTGTAACCATTGTACCAGTTATAGTTCATGTCTGTGATGAGGTTCATTCCGAAAGGAAGAGTCCAGTTCATCTCGAATGATACATTGTTGGTCCATGTAGCCTTCTGGTTGACATTTGTCATTGTGTACCAAGACTTTGACATATTGGTTCTTCCGCCTAAGACGAGTTCTATAGCATCATTGCGGTAAGTAAGTCGGAGCATTTCCATGAAACCTGCAGAGATTGTGTTGTTCTTTGTGAACGCCTTGGTATTGCCAAGATCAGGGAAGTCTCTTTGGAATGCGTCGTAATCGAATGTCTCTGTTGAAGGGTCATAATAGTTACCTGACTGGAATTCACTTGTACCGATGAACGAAGTCGACTGGTTGTAACGAGCATTTGTCATCGACATGATCGAGAAGTTGGACCTTCCGATTGGAGAGTTGATCATGATCATGGCGTTGGCGTTTGCTGTTCCCGGACCGTTTACTGGCATTGAGTACTGAACACCTGATGCGTCATACCACTGCGCGTTTGTGATTGCATCCTGAACCATACCTCCTGAGATATTACCGTTGATAGAGGTAAATGAGTTCATGTTAGTATAACCGAAGTTCCAACGTGCGTTGTGGTTGAAATAAGGCCTGAGGTAAGGGTTACCGAACGAAACGCTTGTAGGGTTCGAGTTATCTGGTACAGGCATCAACTGTGAGGTCGAAGGCTGGGCCGAACGTCCGTTATAGTTGAGTTGCATGTTGGTGTAATCGTTGAAGTAGAAGCGGATTCTTGCCTCTGGAGCCCAGTTTACGACTGTGTTGTCGTAAGTCTCACCGTTTGTCACGTTATGAGTGTTAGTAGGGTTCGCAGACATACCGACCTGCGCTGTAAGTTTGTCAGTCTGGTAACTGAATGTCACACCTGCTCTTTGATTGATGGTCTGGTTGAGGATCGAGTTAGAATACAATGGATCACGTTCCTCACCGACTGGATTATAGACGAAGGTTTCAGGATCGAAGACACCGCTGTTGAATGCATCCTTGGTGCTGAGACTTCTGCTCCATGAGTACTGGTAACTTGCCTCGAGATAGAGTTGTTCAAGAAGAGGCTCAGTATAGACGAGACGTCCTGTCAATGAAGAACTCTTTGTATTCTGGAGGTATTTCTGGTTGATATTGTCATATTCGAAGACATTGTCCCCATTCACATCAGTTCTTGTCTGTGATTGGTTGAAACTGGTCATGTCGTTGTTGCTGAAATTATAGTTCGCATTCAACGAGAGTGTTCTACCTGCCTTTCCGAGACGCTGTCTGTAGAGGAAACGACCGCTTGCAGTCCAGTTCTGGTTGTCACCGAAACTCTTTGTGAAACCGTCGTTGGTAAATCTCTCCACGCCGTCAGCACCGATTGTGCTTGATGCAAAATCTGAACCCTGATTGAAGTTTCCACCACCAAAGTTGAACTGAGGTTCGAAGAGGATAGATGAACTTGGAGAGAATGCATGGTCGAGACGGATACCGATTCTATGACCGTTTGTATTTCTTGTGCTTGTGCTGGTCTCATCGTTGAGGAGTTGACTTCCGTCCTGCATGTATGTGATCTTTGAACTTTCCTGCTCAGAATAGATGTTCGAGCCGTTGTAGAGGTAGTTTCCGGAAAGTTCCATGTTGCCGTCGAAGAAGTCCCAGGCACCGTTGGCACCGCCCATCCATGAACTTGTGTTGCCGCTTCCCCCGCCCATCATGCCGCCCATGCCGCCGCCAGCGCCCATACCGCCGCCGCCCATCATGCCGCCGCCCATCATACCGCCGCCCATGCCGCCACGCATTCCGCCGCCGCCCATCATGCCGCCCATCATGCCGCCTGCAAGGTCGTTGAATCCACGGTTGTTGGTATTATTTGCATTGATAATGAGTGTCAACTGGCTATGGTCCTTGAAGTTACCGATGATACCACCTGTCTGGTAGCGCCATCCTTCATCCATAAACTTATGCTCATCATTGTAATAACCTGCATCCGGTGCATCATGTCCGCCTCCGGCCATAGCGTTACCGAACCATCCGTCCATCATACCCTTATAGACAGAGAGGTCGATGATGAACTCTTCCTGACCGTCGTCGATACCGGTGAACATCGCCTGCTCAGACTTTCTCTCCACAACCTTGACCTTCTCGATCATATTTGCAGGGAGGTTCTTTGAAGCGAGTTGAGGGTCATCCATGAAGAATTCCTTTCCATCTACCATAATCTTGGTAATGGTCTCACCGTTTGCAGTGATGGATCCGTCTGAACTCACCTCCACGCCTGGAAGTTTCTTGAGGAGGTCCTCGAGCATATCGTTGTCAGTAGTCTTGAATGATGATGCATTATATTCGATTGTATCCTTCTTTACCACGATAGGGTTACCTACTGCAGATACGCTTGCTGCATCCAAGACCTCGACATCCTCACGCATCTTGATTGTGCCAAGGTCCACTGCCTTGTCCACAACAAGTTCCTGCTCATAGGCAACGTATCCCATAAGTTCAGCCTTAAGCATATAAGTTCCTTTCTTTACTTTTGTGACCTCTGCCACACCCTCGCTGTCAGTAAGCACGTACTTGGCAGCCTCAGTTTCACCCTTTACTGTAAGAGATACAGTAGCAAAACCTACCGGATCACCTGTCTTTTCATCGACAAGTTTGACACTTACAGGGAAAGAATTCTGTGCGTAAGCGTTAAGACTCGCAAAAAGCAGAGTCACAATCGCAAAAAACTTTGTCAATACACTGGAAATCTTGATCATAATATCTTTTTGAATTTATTATTTCAGAATAAAAACAAATGGAGAGACTCAGTTTCAGTCTCTCCGAATACATAGACAATCTTTATATATGAAAGTTTAATTCATCAGACATAAAAACTACCTTCTTCCATGGCCACGATGTCCTCCGCGGCCTCTTCCCCCTCCTGCGGCATTGAAATCACCGAATCTATAGGTAAGAGATATAATTATATATCGCCCGAGAGTATTGTTTCTCGTTTCAAGATGGTAGTTTGAAGAATCTGAAACAGACAGGTTCTTGGACTGACCAAGGATATCGTATGCCTTGAGAGCAAGGGTGAACTTGTTGTCCAGAAGAAGTTGGGTTATCTCAGCATTGACGATAATCTCATCCTCTTGAGGTGTCGTATAGCCATTATACCAGTTGTAATCGGCATCTGCGATGATGTTCAGTCCGAAAGGTAAGGTCCAGTTCATCGAGAATTCGACCTGGTTGTTCCATGTAGCATTGACATTGGCATTGGCTACGGTATACCACGACTTCGACATTCTGGTACGTCCTCCGGCAATAAGTTCGACCAGATCTGTCCTGTATGTCAGACGCAGTCTCTGTGTAAGACTCATAGTCTGGGTCTTGTTCGCTATAAACGTATCACCCGCCTCACTCATATCCGGAAAATCCTGATGGAAAAGGTCATAATCAAAATCCGCTGTCTCAGCATCATAATACTTTCCGCTGTCAAGAGTTCCCTTGCCTATGAATGAGGTCGACTCATTATAACTTGCATTGGTATTCGAATAGATGGAGAAGTCAGACTGGCCCAAAGGAGAATTCACCATTATACGTCCGTTGGCAGAATAGGTTCCCGGACCGTTTACAGGTATTGAGTACTGGGCACCTGCACTGTCATACCATTTGGCATTGGTAATGGCATTGTCGACCATGCCGCCTCCCACATTTCCGTGTATGGAAGTGAAGGTCTCCTTGTTGGTATAACCGAAATTAGCAGTGAAATTGTGGCTGAAGTACGGCTGAAGATACGGGTTACCAAGAGACACATTAAGAGGATCAGAGTTGTCCGGAACCGGCTGGAGTTGGGAGGTTGAAGGCTGGTTTGAACGTCCGTTATACCTTATCCTCATATGTGAATAGTCATCGAACTCATAATTGAACGATGCCTGAGGAGCCCAGTTGACCACATTGCTCTCATAGACTTTGTCATTGGTCTTGTTATATGTATCCGTAGGAGTCGCAGCAAGGCCTATCTGCGCGCGTAACTTACCAGGTTTCTGGTAACTCAGACTCAAGCCGCCTCTCTGATTGATCGTACGGTTAAGTATCTCATTCGAATATGTGATATCCTTATACTCTCCTTCCCTTTGGAAGACAAGAGAAGTCAGGTCATTGGTAATCTTATCGTTAAGATTACCGCTGTTAAAAGCATCCTTGTTGGAATGATTGCTGGTCCAGCCATACTGATAATTAGCCTCCAGATAGAGGTTTTCAGCAAGAGGCTCTGTATAGACAAGCCTTCCGTTAAGAGATGTATTCTGTGAAACACGTTCTATCCTCTGGTTCACCACTTCAGGATCAGCATCCCAGACACCGTCATTATTCTTGTCCGATCGGGTTAGAGACTGGTTGAATCCATCCATTTCATTGTTTCTGAAATTGTATCGGAAATTCAACGATACTGTTCTTCCTGCCTTTCCTAGTTTCTGGCGAAGAAGAAGGAATCCGCTTGCAGTCCAGTTACTGTTGACTCCGCTATTATCAGTGAATCCATCGTTGGTATGTGTAGTCTCACCGTCTCGAAGACGGTCTGTAAAGAATTCAGAATGTTCGGCATAATGGCCGTTTCCGAAATTGAACTGAGGTTCGAATATAATGGATGTATTTTCTGAAAAATCATGCTCCATACGCATTCCGAAACGATGTCCCTGAGAAGATGAGGTGTTCGAACCACTGTTATTGTTCAGCAATCTGCTACCATCCTCCATATATGTAAGTCGGGAACTCTCCTCTTCAACAACCCTGGTGGAACGGTTATAAAGATAATTGGCAGACAATTCCATATCATCGTCAAAGAGGTCCCATGCCCCGTTCAGACCACCCATCCACGAAGTAGATATACCGTTTCCACGGCCCCAGCCACCGTTGCCTCTACCCATGCCGCTGCCACGCATCTCCTGCATCATTCCGCCAGCCACATCATTGAATCCTCGGTTATTGGTATTGTTGCCGTTCAGGATTATGCTTACCTGTCCGTTATCAGAGAAGCGTCCCACCATCGCTGCAGCCTGAAAACGAGGATCATTCATGTCCGAACCATTTCCCGGAACATCATGTCCACCTCCGGCCATCGCATTTCCAAACCATCCGTCCATCATTCCCTGCTTCACTGAAAGGTCAATGATGGTTTCCTCCTCACCATCATCTATTCCGGAAAAGAGGGCCTGATCTGACTTCTTTTCCACAACCTTTATCTTTTCTATCATCTTAGCAGGGATATTCTTGGATGCCAGTTGAGGGTCATCAAGGAAGAATGCCTTGCCGTCAATCATGATCTTCGTGACAGTCTCTCCGTTAGCGGTGATGGATCCGTCAGAGCCGACCTCAACACCGGGAAGTTTCTTGAGAAGTTCCTCCAGCATGTCATTGTCAGAAGTCTTGAAGGAGGCAGCAGAATACTCGATTGTATCTTTCTTCACTATTATCGGATTACCAACTGCCGAAACACTTGCGGCATCAAGGGTCTCCACATCCTCTGACAACTTCACCTCGCCAAGATCGATATCCTTGTCCACTACTATTTCCTGCTCAAAAGATTTGTACCCCATAAGTTCAGCCTTGACAAGATAGGTACCTTTGGAGATCTTGGTCAAAGATGCACCACCATTCTCATCGGTCATAACAAACTTCAAGGCCTCAGAAGCACCTTTTGCAGTAAGGGACGCAGTAGCAAAACCTACTGGAGCAGAGGTTTTGGCATCGATAAGTTTGAATTTGACGGTATATGAATTCTGCGCAAGAGCAGAGAACGAAATAAATAATCCACAAAAAAGAATGACCAAACGGCCGAAAAAAGTTTTTTCAGTCATATTAAGATAGATTCAAAACACTACAAAACAAAGCCCGAAATAAGAGCAAATATCGAGCCAACCCTTTTATCCCTTTATTCTATCAGGATTATTTTCAAGAAATTTCTTCCAGTCAGATTTACCTCCTGTTCCGGCAAGAGGGTTTGTCATCTGATAATGATGGCACATGGCAATCGCCAGAGCATCCGTCGCATCCAGATACTTAGGATCCAGATCTACCTTCAACGTCTTCTGTATCATCATTGCCACCTGTTCCTTCGAGGCCGCACCATTGCCGCATATAGCAATCTTGGCCTTTCTTGGAGCATATTCTTCCACAGGTATTCCGTGCATTATGGCTGCGGTTATCGCAGCCCCCTGGGCTCGTCCCAATTTCAGCACAACCTGGGCATTTTTACCATAGAACGGGGATTCTATCGCCAGATTATCCGGCTTGTACTCTTCAATAAGTTCGTTTACTCCGGCAAATATGTTTGCCAGTTTTTCGAAAGGATCCTTTATCTTACGAAGATCGAAAACTCCCATCGTAACATAATGAGGACCCCTGGAGTCAACGGAAATGACCCCGTAACCAAGAATATTGGTTCCAGGGTCAATTCCTAGAATAGTTTTAGATTCCTTCATAAAGATTCCTCGACTTCGCTCGGAATGATAAGTTAGTCAATATAATCGAAACCTGTGTATGGACGGAGTGCCTCAGGAATCTCGATCCTTCCATCCTTCTGATTGTTCTCAAGAAGAGCCGCAACCACTCTAGGAAGAGCAAGTGAACTTCCGTTAAGGGTATGAGCAAGTTGAGTCTTGCCATCAGCATCCTTATATCTGAGTTTCAGACGGTTTGCCTGATAAGACTCGAAGTTGGATACAGAAGATATCTCAAGCCATCTTTCCTGAGCGGCAGAATAAACCTCAAAGTCATAAGTGATGGCAGAAGTGAAACTCATATCACCGCCACAAAGACGAAGAATCCTGTATGGGAGGTTAAGAGCCTTCACGATACTCTCCACATGAGCAACCATCTCATTCAGAGCAGCATACGAATCCTCAGGCTTCTCCACACGCACGATCTCCACCTTATCGAACTGATGGAGACGGTTGAGACCGCGCACATCCTTTCCATAAGAACCGGCCTCACGACGGAAGCATGGTGTATAGGCTGTCATCTTCACAGGGAATTCATTATTTCCAAGGATGACATCGCGGAAGATATTGGTTACAGGAACCTCAGCAGTAGGAACAAGATAGAAGTTATCTGCAGTAGCATGATACATCTGTCCTTCCTTATCCGGCAACTGTCCTGTACCGAAACCAGAAGCCTCGTTTACCATGATAGGCGGCTCCACTTCCATATAACCGGCATTTGTATTATAGTCAAGGAAGAAGTTGATCAGCGCGCGCTGAAGTCTTGCACCCTTGCCCTTGTATACAGGGAAACCTGCACCTGTAAGTTTCACGCCAAGATCGAAGTCGATGATATCGAACTTCTTTGCAAGTTCCCAGTGTGGAAGTTTATCTGCACCCAGATCCGGAATGTCGTTTCCAGTCTTTACAACCACATTATCCTCAGCACATTTTCCTTCAGGAACCTGATCGCATGGAATATTAGGAAGAAGAACAAGCAGGTTGTTAAGTTCAGCATTGTTCTCCTCTGATTTTCTCTCAATTTCTGAAGAACGAGCCTTGAGAGCGGCAACTTCAGCCTTTACAGCATCAGCCTCTTCTCTCTTACCTTCCTTCATGAGGCCACCGATCTGTGCAGCCTTCTTCTTCTGATCAGAAAGGCAGGTATCAAGTTCCACCTGAAGAGCCCTTCTGTTCTGGTCAAGGGCGTTGATCTTCTCAACGATTTCCCTTGCATCAAAATTCTTTACAGCAAGTTTCGAGATCACGAATTCCGGATTTTCTCGAAGCAGTTTGAGTGTAAGCATATATTTCTTTTTTTATTGAAAAAGAGGACCGCAACCCACTCGGGTATACAGTCCTCTATCTTTTTCATAAATCCCGAGTCTTAGTTCTCAAAAGGGACTACCGAAACGTAAGATTTATTATCCGCCTTCTTACGGAAACTTACCTTACCATCGATCAGTGCGTAAAGAGTGTGATCCTTACCCATTCCGACATTCAGACCTGGGTTGTGTACAGTACCTCTCTGACGAACGAGGATGTTACCAGCCTTTACTACCTGATCACCAAATTTCTTGATACCGAGTCGTTTGCTATGTGACTCACGACCGTTCTTAGAACTACCGACGCCTTTTTTATGTGCCATAATCTGTTCCTCCTCAATTAATTAAGCGATCGCATTGATCTGAAGTTTTGTAAGATACTGACGG
>JAZRGY010000029.1:0-2325 GCA_045644485.1 Candidatus Cryptobacteroides sp.
TCACGGCCGTTGATCACGATGTTACCTTTACCAGGCACAACATAAACGCGAGCGACTGCTGATTTACGTCTTCCAAGGGCGTTTACTACTTTCATGCTCTGCTTAAATTTCGTTTAAAGTGATTGTTTTAGGGTTCTGAGCCTGGTGCGGATGCTCGTTACCTGCGTAAAGATACAGGTTGTTGATGAGTTTCGAACCAAGGCGATTCTTAGGAAGCATACCCTTTACTGCCATCCTTAAGACTTCTGTAGGCTTCTTTGCCAAAACCTCCTTAGGATTAGTGAAGCGCTGGCCACCTGGATATCCAGTATAGCGAACGTACACCTTGTCGGTCATCTTCTTACCAGTGAATCTAACCTTGTCCGCATTGATCACGATGACATTGTCACCGCAGTCCATGTGCGGAGTGAAAGAAGGCTTGTTCTTACCACGAAGAACGAGCGCAAGTCTGGCAGCAAGACGGCCTACCACCAAGTCGGTAGCATCGATCACAACCCACTCCTTCTTGATATCACCTGCCTTGAGGGATACCGTTTTGTAGCACTGTGTGTCCATCTTGTACTTTTAAATGGTTAATACTTAATAAAAAAACTTTGCGATCCCTACACTACATAGGGGGCGCAAAGATAGAAATAAATTTTGGAACGGCAAAATTTTTAAAAGATTCCCGACCGAGGCCGGGAATTACGGCTATATAGACAAGACGTTCAGCACATTGATGAGTTCCCTGTCGATAGGCTTGGCAATACGGATAGCCTTGTTGAAAGGCACATAGACGATCTGGTCGTTCTTGACTCCGATCATGACATTGCGCTGTCCGTCCTTCAAAGCCTCGATCGCAGCAACTCCCATACGGCTTGCAAGAATACGGTCATTCGCTGTAGGGACACCTCCCCTCTGAAGATGACCGAGGATGGTTACACGCGCCTCGAACTCAGGATATTCGTGAACAAGTCTGTCAGCATACCACTGTGCTCCGCCTGTGCCGTCCTTCTTGCTCTCCGACACAAGGACGATCGAACTGTTCTTGCTCTTGCGGACACCGCGTCCGATGAATGTGGCCAACTGGTCCACATCTGTCTGGTCCTCCGGAATGATGGCAGCCTCCGCACCTGTAGCGATAGCGGCATTCTGCGCAAGGAAGCCGGCATCGCGTCCCATGACTTCCACGAAGAATATACGGTTGTGCGAATTGGCTGTATCGCGGATCTTGTCCACGCAGTCCATTATGGTGTTGAGGGCTGTGTTATATCCGATGGTGGTATCTGTACCATAAAGGTCATTGTCGATGGTTCCCGGAAGTCCTACACATGGAATATCGTGTTCTGCAGCGATTGCCTGTGCTCCCGCGAGGGATCCGTTGCCACCGATAACCACAAGAGCATCGATTCCATGGGCCTTCATGTTCTCATAAGCCTTTGCACGGCCAGCCTCATCCATGAAGTCCTTGCTTCTGGCAGTACGGAGAATGGTTCCGCCTCGGTTGATGGTTCCGCTGACGCTCTCCGAAGTGAAGTCCTTTATTTCATTATTGATAAGGCCTTCCCAGCCTCTGTAGATTCCCTTTACCTTCCAGCCGTTGAATATGGCTGCACGTGTCACGGCTCTGATGGCCGCATTCATTCCCGGTGCGTCTCCGCCTGAGGTGAGGACGCCTATTGTGTTGATCTTTGCCATTTGTTTTCGTTTTATGAGGCGCAAAGGTACAAAATCCATGACAATATATGAATTTATTTGTACTTTTGTCGGATTATGAATATAGGAAACATAGAACTGGGAGACAGACCGCTTTTCCTTGCACCGATGGAGGATGTGACTGATGCATCCTTCCGTTTCATATGCAAGGAATTCGGGGCGGATATGATGTATACTGAATTCATATCCTCGGACGGGCTTATCCGTGACGCACGAAAGTCACTGGAGAAACTGGTCACATACGATCATGAGGCTCCCATCGGCATACAGATATACGGCAACATACCCGAAGCAATGGTAGACGCGGCGTTGATGGCAGAACGAGCCGCGGAGATTGCAGGAGGGCATGGAGCCGATCTTGTGGACATCAATTTCGGATGCCCGGTCAACAAGATAGCAAGACGCGGAGCAGGTTCCGGAATGATGCGTGAACCTGACAAGATGGTGGAGATAACAAGACAGGTTGTGGAGGCTGTGAAACTTCCTGTAACAGTTAAGACACGTCTGGGATGGGATGAGGACTCCAAGATAATCGTGGAACTGGCAGAAAGACTGCAGGATGTCGGAATACAGGCCCTGACCATTCACGGACGCACGCGTTGTCAGATGTATAGCGGCGAAGCAGACTGG
>JAZRGY010000030.1:0-11175 GCA_045644485.1 Candidatus Cryptobacteroides sp.
TACTACTAACTGTCTTGCACCTATCGCTAAGGTTCTCAACGACAAGTTCGGTATCGTTAAGGGTCTCATGACTACAGTTCACGCTGCTACTGCAACTCAGAAGACTGTTGACGGTCCTTCACGCAAGGACTGGAGAGGTGGTCGCGGTATCCTCGAGAACATCATCCCTTCATCTACAGGTGCTGCTAAGGCAGTAGGTAAGGTTCTTCCTGTTCTCAACGGCAAACTTACTGGTATGGCATTCCGTGTTCCTACTTCAGACGTTTCAGTTGTTGACCTTACAGTAGTTCTCGAGAAGGAGGCTACAATGGCAGAGATCTGCGCTGCAATGAAGGAGGCTTCACAGGGCGAACTCAAGGGTATCCTTGGTTACACTGAGGACGCAGTTGTGTCAACTGACTTCCGCGGTTGCTCTAACACTTCAATCTTCGACGCTAACGCTGGTATCAGCCTCGACGCTAACTTCGCTAAGGTTGTTTCATGGTATGACAACGAGTGGGGTTACTCAAACAAGGTTCTTGAGATGGCTCGCGTTATCGCAAAGTAATTTGAAATCTTTCAGATTAGATATGGAGACTGATCCTGACGGGTCAGTCTCTTTTTTTTCCAGTATGTATTTCTTATCTTTGCGGCGGATTTAAAAGTAGTGTAATTTTATGAGTTTCAATAGGGGAGGAAAACCTTCGTGGCTGGTGTCGCTGATACCTTTCGTTGTCCTGGTTATAACATTATCCATCGTAATATATGTTTTCGGAACTGATGCACTTTCTGGCGCGAGTCAGGTGGCTCTGATGTTTTCTGCAGGAGTTACTGTCGTGTTGGCGATGGTTCTTTATCGCATCCCTTGGAAGACTTTTGAGGAAGCCATACTGGATAACATAACATCTGTTGGTACTTCGATCGTGATATTGCTGCTTATCGGTGCAGTTGCCGGTTCCTGGATGGTCAGTGGAGTTGTTCCCACCATGATATATTACGGAATGAAGGTGATATTCCCTGAAATATTCCTGTTTGCATCCTGTATCATCAGTGCTGTGATTGCCGTCATGACAGGAAGTTCGTGGACAACAATCGCTACAATCGGTGTTGCTCTGGTAGGAATCGGTACGGCGCAGGGATATGAACCTGGATGGATTGCCGGTGCCATCATCTCCGGTGCATACTTCGGTGACAAGGTTTCTCCACTATCGGATACGACAGTTCTGGCCTCATCATCAGCGGGTACGCCTCTCTTTACTCATATACGTTTCATGATGGTCACTACAGTGCCATCGTTTGTAATTACACTTATCGTTTTTCTTGTTGTCAGTCTTCTCCATGATGAAACTGCAGCAATGAGAGCCGCGGATTTTTCAAATGATCTCAAGCAGACCTTCAATATTTCTCCATGGCTTTTTCTGGTACCGGTCATTACCGCTTTGCTGATAGTCAGAAAAGTATCAGCCATTGCCACTCTTTTCATTGCTGCTGTGGTTGCAGGTGTGGCTGCTTTGATATTCCAGCCGCATATAATAGGGGCCATTGCTTCGGGAGTTGCTCCTGATCCGTTAGCCGGACTATCCTTCCTGTCTGGTTTTAAAGGACTATTCATATCATATTATGGTTCTACCGCGATAGAAACAGGAAATGAGGCTTTGAATTCTCTTGTTGCCACGCGTGGTATGACCGGCATGCTTAATACTGTTTTTCTTATTATTGCTGCCAGTACTTTTGGAGGTACTCTCGTGGGAAGCGGAATGCTCCAGAGCCTTACAGATGCACTTGTGAGATTCGTGAAGCGTCGTGTCGCTATGGTGACCGCTACTGTGGGCACAGGTGTATTTGCCAATATGATCACCGGAGACCAATATCTGTCAATACTTCTGACCAGCAGTCTTTACAAGAAACTATATCAGGAGAGAGGATATGACAGTAAACTCTTGAGCCGCTCTGTCGAGGATTCTGCTACTGTCGTTTCGGTCCTTATTCCATGGAACTCCTGCGGTATGACACAGGCTACAGTGTTGAAAGTACCTACTCTAGAATACCTTCCGTATTGTTTCTTCAATCTGATATCTCCGTTCATGTCCATTCTGATAGCGGCAATCGGTTATAAAATTGTTCGAAAATCAAATTAGTTTATTATATTTGTGTCTGTTGAACGAATATTCATTTAAACTGATAAAACTATTATGAAAGATTTGAAAGGAACAAAGACTGAAGCAAATCTTCAGACTGCTTTTGCTGGTGAGTCACAGGCTCGTAACAAGTACACCTACTATGCTTCAAAGGCAAAGAAGGACGGATATGTACAGATCGGTAAGATCTTCGAGGAGACTGCAAACAATGAGAAGGAGCATGCAAAGATCTGGTTCAAACTTCTCCATGGAGGTGAGATGCCTGATACTCCTGCTAACCTTCTTGATGCTGCTGAGGGTGAGAACTATGAGTGGACTGACATGTATGCTGGTTTCGCAGTAGAGGCTCGCGAGGAAGGATTTGATGAAATCGCGGTCCTTTTCGAAAAGGTTGCTGCTATCGAGAAGATGCATGAGGAGCGTTATCGCAAACTTCTTGCAAATGTTGAAGGCGGACTCGTATTCTCACGCGACGAGGACATGATGTGGGAGTGCTCGAACTGCGGACACGTGGTTATCGGAAAGAAGGCTCCTGAACTGTGTCCTGTATGCAAGCATGCAAAGAGTTACTTTATGATTCATCCTACTAACTACTAGTAGAGGTTATATAAAAACAAAGGGTCTTGATTCTAATCGAGACCCTTTGTTTTTTATGGTAGGATGCTATTTTCTTATACGCAGCGAGAATAGTGTGGTCAGTACATTCATCATAATATAGGCTGTGAATGTAATCAGTACGATATAAGACCAATTTATCTGCATTACGAGAGTTGCGATTGCAAATACCGCTACGATAGCAATGAAATATATTCTTATGCGGTTGTATGCGGAGCCTTTCTTGAACTTGAATGAGAACATCGGTATCTCGCAGACAAGTAGAAGTGCAAGTACAACGGATGCTATTAGGAGGATGTTCTTATCATGCAGAAGTCCTGCCATTGACATTACACCATGGTCAGCAGCATAAACAAGCGAACCGCACCACATGGCGCAAGCCGGAGTCGGGAGACCAAGGAAGTTTTCGCTCTGACGGTCGTCAATATTGAATTTAGCAAGGCGAAGGGCAGAGAATATGACTATAATCAACGGAACATAAGACCAGAATCCTGTCATTCCTCCTTCTACAAGACGTCTATGAAGCATCAGAGAGGGGAGGAGTCCGAAACTTATAAGGTCTGCAAGAGAATCAAGTTCTTTACCCATAGGTGAGTATGCCTTGAGCATCCTGGCTGCAAATCCGTCAAAGAAATCGCATACTGCTGCTGCAAGCATGAGATAAAATGCGATATCCAATGCTCCCTGAAAAGTGAAAATCACACCCAGAGCCCCGCAGAGGAGGTTCATGGATGTGATTGTATTAGGTATATGCTTTGTTATTCCCATATTTGGAAATTATTTGATACCGAGTTTCTTTGCAATATGCTTTGGAAGAGCATCCTTGTGAACTACGATATTCAGAGTCTTGTATTTTACGAATGTCTCTGAAGCATACCAGATACCTTTGTATTTACCTGTTTCGCCCCATGAGTTCTTTACCATGAAGTACTTGTTTCCGTTCTGATCCTTTGCAAGACCGTAGATGTGCATACCGTGGTCGTCAGTTGTAGTCTTCCTGTCATAACCTTCCTGACGAAGTTCCTGAGTTACTGTAACTTCCTGAGGAAGGGCTGCTTTAACCTCTTCCTTAGGAGCATCAGCCTTTCCAACCCAACGCTCCTGGTCTGAGCCGCTGGTCCTCTTAGCCTCTTCAAGAGCGATTGCAAGACCGTTACGTGTGAAGCCAGTCTCACTGACATCGGATCCCCAAGCAATGGTATAACCCTTGTCGATTGCATTGAACATTACTTCCATCATTTCTTCCATAGGAAGGTTGTATGCGCTGTCCCATCTCCAGTTGTCGCAAACCTCGATGATGAACTGCTCATAGAACGGATGATGTGTGAATGATGTGATGTTCACGTAATCATCGTAGTTGATGCCGAGGAAATCTCTGTAAGATTCTGGTGTATACTCTGCTCCGTCAACTGTGAAAGTTGCTGGAACCTCACCGAAATAAGCGTCGAGTATACCGTCGAATCCGTTTACCCATGCAGTTGTGAGCTTACCGTTAGGGTTCTTTCTGGCTGCGTCTACATAACCCTTGAGAACAGCATCAAGTTCGTTCTGCTCCGGCATAGGAGTACCGTAGTTGAATCCGGAATAAACCTGCTGTGGAACGATTCCGTAGTCGTCGATCACGTGAAGAACGTCACCGAACGAAGAACCTGCTGCAAAATTAAGGTGTCCGTCAAGTCTTACATACTTCACAGCCCTGTCATGATATGATTTTCCAACAACGAACATCTCAGAAAGGTCGGTTTCGATGCCTTTTGTTCTTAGAATCTCAGATTCGATGAAAGAGAGTGCTGAGTAGCACCAGCATGTACCGGAACGGTTCTGGTTCTTTACAGATGTTACAGGATTCTCCTTGATTGTGGTGAATTCGTACTCAGGGGCTTCCTGAGCGAAGGCTGCAGACGAAATAATTGCGAGCGCAGCCGCTGTGAGGATAAATTTGAAGTTCATGATATTATGTTTTGTATTTGTTTCAGTGCCTATTCATGCAAAGATAGCAAAAATATGTAACTTTGCCACAGGTATGGCAAATGTATTATATATACATGGTATGGGAGGTGGATCTGATTCCAGGATTCCGTCTGTTCTCAGGACTGCTTTGGCAGGCCATGGGGTTGCTGTGCATGTCCGTACCTATGATTTCGATCCTGAAATTGCATCTGCTCAGATCGAAGAATGGGTGGATGAGATACGGCCTGATCTTGTGATAGGGGAATCTTTGGGATCTTTGCATGCTATCCGTATAAGGGAAGTCCCTCATCTTTTTGTTTCTCCGGCCTTGAATGCTCCGTTGTATTTCGAAATCATGGCATGGCTTTCACTTCTTCCGGGAATGACTCTGCTTTTTGACAGAATATACAAGCCAAGGGAGGGGGACAGGCAGATTCTTCATTTTACATTCCGGACCTTGAGGAAGTATCGACGTCATCGTAAGGAGGCGTTGGCGGTTTCGTCTCGTAATGGTGGGAAAGATTTCTTTTATGCCTTCATCGGGACCCATGACCATTACCGTAAAAGCGGTGTCGTAAGTCTTAAAACATGGAAAAAATACTTTGGGGAATCATTTCAGATATATGAGGGAACTCATTTTATGGAAGAGGAATTTATATATGGAATGCTGGTCCCTAAGATTCTGGATGTGTTGTCCATTAAATAAAGAAACACAAATGTTTTTGTGTATAACATTTGTGTTTCTTGGTGTTTGGTCCTCTTTTGAGGTTTGTTTCTGACTTTATTTTAGATAGTTCTTCCCGGATAAGCCTTGAGTCCTTCTTCTAGGATGCGAAGTGCTTTCTTCATCTCATCCACTTCAAGAACGTAAGCGATACGGGCATGGTTCTTACCCTTTCCTGGGGTCTTGTAGAAGGATGCAGCAGGAGTTACCATTGTGGTCTCGTTATCGATTCTGAACGTCTCGAGCATCCATCTTGCAAAATTCTCTGTGTCGTCTACCGGAAGTTCCGCGATTGTGTAGAATGCTCCCATCGGAAGCGGAGTGAACACGCCTTCCATCTTATTAAGACCTTCGATCATGAAGTCCCTTCTCTTGATATACTCCTCCTTGACAGCCTCAAAATATTCGTCTGGTGTGTCGAGTGCTCCGATAGAAGCATACTGCCCGAGAACAGGTGGGCAGAGTCTGGCCTGTGCAAACTTCATTGCTGCAGCCATCACATCCTTATTGTGTGAGACAATGCATCCAACACGTGCTCCGCAAAGGTTGTATCTTTTGGAAACAGAATCGATGAGGACAACGTTCTGATCAAGGTCCGGAATGTTCATTGCAGAGAAATGAGGCTCGTCAGTATAGCAGAACTCGCGGTATACCTCGTCGGAAAGGAGGAAGAGGTCATGCTTGCGTGCGATTTCTCCGAGAGCAAGCATGCTTTCTTTTGAATACTGTGTACCGGTAGGGTTACCAGGGTTGCATACAAGGATAGCCTTGGTCTTCTCTGTAATCGCCTTTTCAAATTCTTCGATAGGAGGTATCTGGAAACCGTTTCTGATGTCTGTAGGAATAGCCTTGAGTGTCAGGCCGTTCATGAATGCGAATGTGTTGTAGTTTGTGTAGAACGGCTCGAGGACAATCACTTCATCACCGGGGTTACATGTGATTTCAAGGGCGAGGTTTACACTCTCGCTTCCTGCGACGGTTACGATAAGTTCATCAACTGCGATGTCGATGCCGATCTTTCTGTAGTATTTCTCTACAAGGCCTTTACGGAGGTCCATCAGACCGGCAGAATGAGAATATGATACATTCTCCTGATTGTAGTTTCTTACTGCGTCCAGAGCGCATTTAGGAGACTTGATATCCGGCTGTCCCAGATTCAGATGGTATACTTTTACACCTTGTTTCTTTGCGGCATCAGCCAGAGGTACGAGTTTTCTGATGGCAGATGCCGGCATTCCCTGTGCCTTGTTGGAAATAGTAGCCATTTTTATATTGACATATTAAATTGTTAGTCGTTTTTTGTCTGCTTGGACGCAAAGATAGGTATTATTTTTAAGAAACTCTCCTTTGAATTTATTATCTTTGTGCCCGACTTGAGAAATCGTATTTTCCTATGGCAACTTTTAGAGAGAGAGCACTGAATGAAGCCTCATCGCATGGTACCGGACGATATTATGTAGAGGATGGACCTGTTTCCGGATATTTCGGACAGAATGTCCTTGATCTAGACAAGATGCGCGCCTATATGTCTCAGAAGGCATATGAGGCTGTTCTGGCATCTGTTCAATATGGTGCAAAACTGGATAGGAGTGCGTCTGACGAAATCGCTGCAGGCATGATGGCTTGGGCAATAGAGATGGGCGCGACACATTATACCCATCTTTTCCATCCTTTGACAGATTCTACTGCCGAAAAGCATGAAGCATTCATCAAGTTCAAGGACGGAAGGGCTTTTGAAAAGTTTAACGGCAGTGCTCTGGTGCAGCAGGAACCGGATGCCTCAAGTTTTCCTACAGGAGGTCTGAGAAATACATTCGAAGCACGTGGATACTCTGCTTGGGATCCGTCTTCTCCTGTATTCATTATGGACGGAACTCTTTGTATTCCATCTGTTTTCGTGTCATATACTGGTGAGGCCCTGGATACCAAGGCTCCAAACCTGAAATCTCTTCATGCATTGAGCGAGGCTGCATCGAAGGTTTCCAGACTCTTTGATGAGAGCGTGTCTTCTGTGAAGGTGAATCTCGGAATAGAACAGGAGTATTTCCTCGTTGATGAGTCACTTTACAACTCGAGACCGGACCTGATGCTGTGCGGAAGGACAATTGTCGGACATACTTCGGCAAAGGACCAGCAGTTGGAGGACCATTATTTCGGTGCCATTCCTTCCCGTGTAAGTTCGTTCATGAAGGATTTTGAGACAGAGGCTTACAAGTTGGGTATTCTTCTGCAGACCAGACATAACGAGGTAGCACCTAATCAGTTTGAGTGTGCACCGGTGTTCTGTGAGGCTACAAAGGCCATTGACCAGAACATGATGCTTATGATAGTCATGCAGAAGGTGGCCGAGAAGCATCATCTTAAAGTCATCTTCCATGAGAAGCCGTTTGACGGAGTCAACGGATCCGGCAAGCATTGCAACTGGTCAATAATGACCGATACCGGAGTAAATCTTCTTTCTCCTGGAAAAACCCCTACAAAGAACCTTCAGTTCCTGTCCTTCTATGCTTCCGTAGTGAGGGCTGTCTATCGTCATCATTATCTTCTGATGACTTCTGTCGCTTCGTTGAGCAACTCATATCGTCTTGGTGGAGGCGAGGCGCCTCCTGCTGTCATGTCAGTCTTCTCCGGCTCGACACTCTACAGTGTGTTCCAGTCCATACTCAATATGAGCGATGTGAAGGAATCATCCGCTAATTCATTGGAGTCCATCAAGATAGTTAATTCCATTCCGGAGATTTTCCCAGATAATACAGACAGAAACAGGACATCTCCTTTTGCGTTTACAGGAAACCGCTTTGAATTCCGTGCTGTCGGTTCTTCACAGAATGTGGCATCCGCTGTATTGGTACTGAATTCTATCGTTGCGGAAAGTCTCAATGAGTTCCATGCTGCTGTCGTTGAACTCGAGAATTCCGGTGAGACCCGTTCTTCTGCAGTGATGTCTGTTGTGAGACGTTTCCTTTCTGAATCCAAAGATATCATGTTTGAGGGTAACGGCTATAGCCAGGAGTGGGAGAAAGAGGCTGAGTCAAGGGGATTGAGGGCGATACGTAATGTGCCGGAGGCATATGAGGTCTATCATGAAGAGGGTACCGTAAGGATGTTTGATAGTCTTAATGTGTTGGCTCCTAATGAGATAGAGGCTAGGTTTGAAATCTTTAACGAGACTTATGTGAAGAAACTTCAGATCGAAGCACGAGTGATAGGAGATATGTGTCTTAACCATGTGATTCCTGCTGCTGTAAAGTATCAGAACATACTTATAGAGAATGTGAAGGGCATGAAGGATGTGTTTGGTGATGAAAGTGCGGTGTTATGTGCGTCGGAAATCGATACCTTGAAGAAGATTTCCATGTATGTGAACCGTATATCGGCTGATGTGGATGCTTTGGTGGAGGCGCGTAAGAAGGCTAACAAGATAGATAATGTCGCTCAGAGAGCAAAGGTTTATTCATATGAGGTAAAGGCTATGATGGAGAAGGTAAGAGATAGTGCTGACAATCTCGAAATGCTTATTGACGACGAGATGTGGCCTTTGCCTAAGTATAGAGAGTTGTTATTCTTTTAATAATTGACTTTCAGTTATTTATAAGTATTCATGTATATTGAAACTATAACACCGAAGGAATTGGAGTCTCTTGAATATGCTTCATTCCCGGGTAAGATACAGGTCATAGATAGTGTTGGCGCGGAGTTTAACAGGGCCATTGCATATCTTCGTTCGCAGAAGATAATCGGTTTTGATACAGAGACCCGTCCGTGCTTTTCGCAGAACCAGCCCAGATATGGGGTGGCTCTTCTTCAGTTGTCAGGACCGGAAAAGGCATATCTCTTCAGAGTGAACAAGATGGGCATGCATAGAAGGTTATGTAATATTCTGGCTAATCCCAAGATAATGAAGATTGGTGCTGCTGTCCATGATGATATCAGAGGACTTCAGAAACATCGCGACTTTTGTGCTGCCGGTTTTGTGGATCTGCAGAAGATTGTGTGGGAGTGGGGAATACGCGATAAGGCTGTGAAGAAGATGGCTGCTATCATTCTCGGATACAGGATATCCAAGACTCAGCAACTTTCCAATTGGGAGGCTGATGTACTTTCTGAATCTCAGTGTAAGTATGCCGCTACAGATGCGTGGGTGTGCCGTGAGATGTATCTCAAACTCATGAAGTCGGAAAAGAATCCTTTGGTGGAGGAAGATATGCCGTCCCAGGCGTAGGAGCATGTGGGATTTATTGAATGAAAAAATAACAATATGATAAAAGTAATATTGAAAAGGGGCAGGGAGGAATCTCTGCTAAGATTTCACCCATGGGTTTTTTCCGGTGCTATTGCTGAAGTCCAGGGGAATCCTTCGGAAGGTGATATAGTGTCTGTACATGCTTCGGACGGTTCATGTCTTGCTTATGGACATTATCAGATAGGTTCGATTGCTGTCAGGGTTCTAAGTTTTGATGACAGTGCTCTCAGGCCCGATTTCTGGGAAGTCATGCTTTCTCAGGCTCTTCAGGTTCGTGTTTCATGTGGCCTTCATCCGTCATCTTCTACCAATTGTTACCGCCTTGTGCATGGTGAGGGTGATAATCTTCCGGGTCTTATCATTGATTATTATGATGGTGTATGCGTCATGCAGGCACATTCTGCAGGTATGTTCCGTGCGAAGAAGCAGATTTCTGACGCTCTCCGGAAGGTTTATGGTCCTGAACTCAAGGCTGTATATGACAAGAGTTCTGGAACGGCGCCGTATAAGGCCGGACTGGAACTGGTGGACGGATATATGTATCGCCGTGATGATTTCAAGGAGAACGAACTTGTTGTTCTCGAGAATGGACATAAGTTCATGGTGAACTGGACAGAAGGACAGAAGACAGGATTTTTTCTTGATCAGAGAGAGAATAGGGCACTTGTCGGAAGTGTTGCAAAAGGACGTAATGTATTGAATCTCTTTTGTTATACAGGTGGATTCTCAATATATGCTTTAAGTGCTGGAGCAAAGCATGTGGATTCTGTAGACAGTTCGAAGAAGGCCATGATGATGGTTGATAGGAACGTGTCTTTGAACGGATTTGATGATGCTGTGCATACTAGTCTTTGCTGTGATGCGATAGATTATCTTAAAAATGTTCCGGAAGGAAAATACGACCTCATGATAGTCGATCCTCCTGCATTCGCAAAGCATAGGGGCGCCTTGAAGAATGCTCTCAGGGCATATCAGCGACTTAATGCTGCCGCAATCTCAAAGGTTGCTCCTGGGGGATTTGTATTTACATACAGTTGTTCTCAGGTTGTCGACAAGGAAGCCTTTGCTTTGGCTGTATTTTCGGCTGCTGCCCAGTGCGGACGTAAGGTTCGTATTCTCGACCGTCTGAATCAGCCATGTGATCACTCTGTAAACATCTATCATCCGGAAGGGGAGTACCTGAAGGGTCTTCTTCTGTATGTGGAGTAATCCTGTGGTATTTACAAATGGGGTAAATTATATAAATTAATTTTGTAATTCAGATAAAAGTCCCTATATTTGCAATCCCAAAACGGAAATGGTGCTTTGGCCGAGCGGTTAGGCACAGGTCTGCAAAACCTGCTACAGCGGTTCGATTCCGCTAGGCACCTCTCCAAAATGCCTCACAGATAGCTGAGAGGCATTTTTCGTTTTTGGACTTTCCCGCATCTTTCCCACATTTTTGGAGGTATAAGAAAGGCCTACGGAACGTTTCCCGCAGGCCAAGTGGAAAATTTTAGATCAGCTTTTCAGCATCTCTTGGCAAA
>JAZRGY010000031.1:0-21481 GCA_045644485.1 Candidatus Cryptobacteroides sp.
TTCGACGAGAGGTACTGGAGTTCGAGACGGGTCGACAGGGATGAGGTCCATTTGTAGAGCATGTCCGCCACTGCGACGTGGGAAACGCCGATGTAGCGGCCTGTCATCTCGTGGTGCTTGTTATATTCCTGCATCAGGTACTTGACCTATTGTCAGCATACTTTTTTTTATCACTACTTATTCCTATATTTGCCGGATATAAAAACAGTAAACACCTTATGAAAAATTTTATCAAGATTCTGGTGGGTCTAGTGGTGCTAATCCCTATGTTCTCATCATGTTACAACGACTCTGCCATCTGGGAGAAGTTCGATGAAATCGAGGTCAGACTTGATTCTCTTGAGAACCAACTCAGCAGTCAGGTAGAAGCAATGAGTGCCCTTCTTGAAGATGGCTCTACAGTGTCTTCTTGCAAGAAGAATGAAGATGGCTCTTATACTGTGACCCTTTCGAATGGAACAAAGTTTACAGTTCTTCCGGCAGGAACAAGTTTCTCTTCTCTTGTTACCTATGTAACTGTTGATGGAGAGAAATACTGGGCCACATATGGTCCGGACGGCCAGCAGGTGGTTCTTAAGGATGGGGCGGGGAATGCCATTCCTGTCAGTGTAAATGCCAGTGTGAAAGTTAAAGACGGTATCTATTACCTTATCATCAATGGTAAGGAGTATGCTACAGGATATGACGCTGAGGATGTTGTGCAGGTCTTCTCGTCATGTACTCCGCTTGAAGACGCTTCCGGTAACGTCTATGCTGTAAAGTTTACTTTTGGCGCTGGTATGGAAGTGACTGTTGCTCTCGATGGATACAACGGGGTAATATTCAAACTTTCTGACGCAAATAGCAGTATCATTTCTGATTACTATATTGACTATGGCACAACTCAGTCATTTATCATGGAGTCAGATGATGTGATTGATTATATAATGCAGGTTCCTGACGGATGGAGAGTGAAAGATGTATATGACGAACTTACCGGGGAAACTTATATCAAGGTTACAGCGCCTGTTGCGGAAACCGTTGAGTTAGGTGCGGCAGTCGCTGAAGGTGATCTTAAGGTTGTGTCTGTCGTAGAAGGAGGTAAGGCATCCGTATCAAAGATGCATCTTTCCACAGATCCTTTCAAGACATATGAAGTGTCAAAGATCAAGGCTGTCATCAAACCATATACCGGCATACAGAAGTTCGCTTACGGAATGATGCTTGTTGATGATTTTGATAAAGCACAGGTTGTCAGCAAGGTAAATGAGATTGTTACAACCACTGGTGCGGAACTGCCTGATGGATATAATATTTCAGAAAGCGGTATTGACCTTATGTATGAAGATATTTTTGGGGAGGAACTTAATCCTGAAGATGAGTATATCTTCTGGGTGATACCGGTGCTTTATAGAGAGGAGGCAGATAAGGTTGAGGCTGGATTCTATGCTGAAGAATCTATGCTTCGTACGTTGTCTCTTGCTCCTGTATCTGCAAAGATTGAAGTCAGCGGCATCACTTTGCTTGATGCTCAGGTCAAGGTGAGAGTCAGTGGAACTCTTGCAATGTATGGCGGTGTGTCTCTAAAGGAAGAGAATGTACTTGCTGAAGTCGCTTATGGGATAAATAATGAATCAATAAAAAGTGTTGAGGTTCTTGAGTACAATGGATCTGTCACAGCGTTCCCTTCAGCGGATGCTTCGATGGATTTGGATCCGGCAACCACATACGTCGTTTGGGTGGTTCCTGTCGATCCTGACAAGACTACATATGTGGCATCTGATGTCATATACAAGGAGTTTACAACTCCATCCATAACCTCTGGAGGGACATTGACCGTAACTGCTGGCGATTTTACCACTACAGCGTCGACTCTCACATCGAAAGTTTCGTGTGCAGATGCGGCGATGATCTACTATGCTTATGTGGAGGATGGCGACCGTTATAAGAATGCGGAAAATGCGACAAGATTCAATAAACTTACAGAGTCATCTACTTTCACTTCTGTGCGTGGAACCTCTGCCGATGCCTTGCTTAAGGGCGTCAGACCAGAAACCACAAAATGGCTTTATGCTGTTGCTGTAGGCCATGATGGAAAGTATGGTGAAGTATTATGTAAGTCGGGTACAACAGGCTCCGTTTCTTTTAATGATCTTGTTGTTTCCATCAGCGAGCAGAATGTCGGCTCGGATGAGGCTACATTCACAGTTACATCAGACGGGACTGCAACAGAGTTCATATATTGGTGCGGACTTGCAAACGACCAGTTCTGGACAAATGCAAACTTCTGTGCCGGTACAGAAGATGGAGCAAGCCAGTATCTTGCGGCAAATCCAGATGCTCCTGAATTGCTTGCGGTGATGAAAAAGAATGGTGCAGTCGCGGCAGACGGAACAATAAAAGTCAAAGATTTGTCTTTAGGTACAGAACATATGCTTGTGGTGCTGGCGAAAGATGCAAGTGGAAAGTATTCTCATGCAAAGGCGCATAGATTTACTACTTCTGCTGCGGATTTTGGGGAACTTGTGGTAGAAGGAACAGAAGAGTGGAATAAAGCCAGAGATTTTATAACTAATAATATAACTTGGCATAAAGATAAATTCAGTCGTGATAGAGAGTTTGCCTCATATGGATTCTCTATAAAGACTCCTACAAACCTTACAGCATATATCACATGTCGTGGAACTTTGGCGACAAACAAAGAAGAAATTATGTTGGAGGTGGAAGAGGAGTGTAGCGGTATGCATGATGTAGGAGATTATAACGCAACTCTTACCGATGAGGAAGAGGCAAAGTTGGTTTGGTATGATGATCGTGGAGAACCCCATAATGCAGCATCATTCTTTAATGTATTTGAAACATGTGTTCATGGAGCACCACAATATGGCTATGTTACATATTTTGCTTCTACAGGACATGATGAGTCAAATTGTCATACTTGGGAGGACGGTCAGTGTTCTAATTATGCTGCAGCATTAGAGAAATATGCTCAGAGAGTATCTCTTGATTATTGGATAGACTGGGTTAAGAACAGTTCGAATGCTCATTATTATTATCAAGGCGATCCGAATCATGAATATAGTCGTCCATTGACAGATGAAACAAAAATAAATGCACTTGCTCAGGCTTGGGTAGATATATACACGCCATATTTTGTTGGTAGGAAACCTATTGTATATGTGAATGATGGTAGTGCTGTCGAAATGAGCAACCCGGGAGGAAAAGGTGTAGATGAAGAGACTGGTGAGGTTATTGATAAGGTTATTGTAATGTTGGTTGATGCATCCGGCAACTATTATGAACCGATGTATTTTGATGTACCAAATTATTGGAGGTAGTATGACGCTATAAATATATGTTTATCAAGGCATGTTAAAAATCATAAAAACTCTTTAACATGCCTTGATTTATTTGAAATATGTTACATGCCAATCGATATTCTTTAGTTTCATTGTTTGTCTTGGTCTTCTGTTTCACCTCTAATGCTGAAGATAGGGATGATACATCACGCCATAGAGCATCTCAGCGTCTGGAAGTAAATGTCCGCCCTTCATTAATAATGCCGACGCATCCGCTGTATACGAGGGTGAATAATGCCGGAGAACCAATGATTTTCAGTGGTTCTGCCCATCTGCAGTACTCTTTCGGATTCTCTCCTGAGAGTCGTCTGGGACAACTTTATCCGAATGTTTATCAAGGTGTCGGGATAGGTACTTACACTTTCCTTAATAACGCTGAAGTGGGATCACCTGTTGCCTTGTACCTTTTTCAAAGAGCGCAGATTGTACGACTTAGTAGCACATTATCGCTTGATTATGAGTGGAATCTAGGTCTTTCTTTCGGGTGGAAACCCAATGTGTGCATATCTTCGCCGACAAACGCCTATATCAATGTCGGGCTCCTTCTTGAGTATGATATCAGTCCACGATGGACGCTTTCTGCCGGACCTGAATATACCCATTTTTCAAACGGAGATACAAAGTTTCCCAATGGCGGTGCAAATACTATGGGACTTCGGATAGGAGTTGCTGCAAATATGTCCGGCGAGCGGGTTTCTGCTGGAAGAAGGCACATGGAATTTTCCGGAAAGAGGGTGACATACGATATCCTTCTGTATGGGGCGTGGAGGGCGGACCGAGTGACAGAGGGGAACCGATTATATGTGGTTAATGAGAAGTTTCCTGTGGCGGGCCTGCATTTCAATCCATTGTATCATTTCTCACGCTATTTCAGTGCAGGACCGTCCTTGGATCTTATATATGACGGCAGTGCAAATCTGTACGGGCATGTGGTTGCGGATGACGGGAAGACTGTTACAGGGTATTTTACGCCTTCTCTCAGGGATCAGGTCGCTGCCGGCCTTTCGCTTCGAGGAGAACTTACCATGTCGATATTTTCGGTAAATATCGGCTCTGGAATAAATATAATCAAAAGCGGAGAGGATATGAAGAGACTGTACACCCTCTTCAATCTCAAGGCCTTTGTGTCAGAACATCTATATCTGCTTATCGGCTATCGTCTCAGCAGTCTCCAGTACACCCACAACCTGATGTTCGGTTTCGGATTAAGGCTCTAATCAATCTTGGGGTCAAGTCCGGAATATGTCATGTTTCTAAGCGATGGCAGACTGTTGACTGCCGCTGCTTTTTTTGAATCAATGGCGCGGGTGTAGATTTCTACATATTTGAGTCCGCTATGTCCGAGGAGATCTGCGACGACTCTTATGTCAGCGCCGTTCGTCAGGATGTTGGTGGCGAAACTGTGTCTCGCACAATGCCAGGTTATATGTTTGTAGATACCTGCATCATAGGTCCATTTCTTAAGAAATTTCATGCATGAGGGATGACTTGGCAGTTTGAATGTGAAATCGCTGTTATTTCGGGGTTGACTTATCATGGAAATGATGTCGTCGCGCAGGGGGATGTGTACAATGGATCTGCTGCTTCTCCCTTTTGTCTTTGACTGCTCCAGAACGAGCATCTTGTTTGCAAAATCAATGTTCCTGTAGGTAAGACCTTTTATATCACAGAATCTCAGACCTGTGTAAAGCGAAAATATGAAGGCTCTCTTTATGTCGGCATGTTCTTTGGGTACGGTGGTAGAAACCAGGGCTCTGATTTCATTTTCGCTGAGAATGTCTTTTACCAAAGCGTTTGTTCCGCTTGGGCATCGTACTTCTGTGCATGGGTTATGCCTGATCACTCCGTCCTTGACGGCGGCGCTTGCCACTTTTTTAAATCTGGCAAAGGTACTGGCTGCACCACTGCCCCGACTTGTCTTGATCAGGTGGTTTGCAAAGAGGTTGATGTCATCTTTACCGGGGTTGGCATATAATAGGTCCGGGCGATTTAACTTGCTGAATTCAATGTACTTGTCGAGCGCCTGTTTGATTACTCGTCGGTCTTTTTTGTCGTAATGGTCCAGATATGACCTGAAATACCTGATAAAACCGGATTCCCGGCGCAGACTGGATAGAATTTTAATGGTTTTCATAATTTTATTATATTTGCAAGTTGGATTAAAGTGTTCATATCCCATTACTTAAATAGATGAAAAAAATTCTGACTTGCTTAATCTGTCTTCTGGCAGCAGCAAATTATGCTTTCGCTCAAGGCTATCTTTCTGGTGGTTTTGAGACCAATACAAACTGGTATCATCAGGATATCAAAACTTCTGCAACAGTCCCTGATGGGAACTTCGGTTCGAATAATTATCTTAAACTGGATTATTTCAACAATCGTTTTACAGCAGGAATTCAACTTGAGGCCTATGCTCCGGTTCTGGTCGGTTATTCTTCCGAACTTAAGGGCGCAAATCTTACAAATTATTTTGTGAGTTGGAAGGACGATGCGTTTTCTGTGACTGCGGGAACCTTTTATGACCAGTTTGGAAGCGGTTTGCTTTTCAGAAGTTGGGAGGACCGTGCGATAGGACTTAATAATGCTCTCATGGGAGCAAGGGTGACGTATTCCTACAATGATGTGTTGCATCTGAAGGCCCTTTGGGGTATGCCGCGCTTCGGCATGAAGTTCTCTGATACCCAGGTAAAGGGCGCGGATCTGAGTTTCGTCCTTTCAAATCTGTTCAATATGGGGGACACATTCCTGTCATTGGAGGCATCTGTGCTTGACCGTTATGAGGCTTTGGATGCTGACAGGATTACAGACGGATGCCGTCCGAATGCTACCGGATGGTCGGCGAGGGCCAATGCACAGTTGTACGGATTTTTCCTGAAGGCCGAGTATGTTGATGCAGGCGAGAAATATTACTATAATACTTCATATTCCGGAAATGGACAGATGTATCATCGCAAGAGGGGCAATGCCCAACTTGTTGATGCAGGCTATAATGGGCATGGACTCGGAGTGAATCTTTCTCTCCGTCGTCTTGAATGGATGGATTCCAAGGTGGTTACAGACGCTTCTTCAAATGTGAATATGCTGAATTATGTACCAGCCCTCTGCACTCAGTATACGTATATGCTTACGACCTTGCATCCATATGGTGCCCGTACTGGTGAAATATCGTCTAAATTCACAAACAGCGGTGAAATGGGCGGGCAGTTGGATGTGTTCTACAATGTCAAGAGAGGCACATGGCTCGGTGGTAAGAGAGGGATGAGGCTTCATGCCAACTTTTCTACATACTATGCAATAGAGCATGAGGGAACATTCGATCCCGGTAATATGCTTTTCAGAGATCTGAGTGTGGATGTAGAGAAACAGTGGACAAGAAATTTCAAATCTACTTTGCTCTGGTCTATGCAGGAATACAGTCCTTCATATGGTGCCAGCCGTACTACATGGCTTTCAAATATCTTTGTGGCTGATATGCTGTATAAGTTCAACAGCAGTTTTTCAGCCAGAATGGAACTTCAGTATCTCCTGACGTATGAAGACCAGAGGGATTGGATGGCTGCCTTGGTTGAAGTGAATTTTGCTCCTCATTGGAGCATTTATGCCAGTGATATGTATAACCATGGCATGACCAAGGTCCATTATTACAATGGTGGATTCAGTTATTCCAAGGGACGTACTAAAGCGATGCTCGGTTATGGCAGATATAAGGCTGGTTATATTTGCTCCGGTGGTGTGTGCAGGCAGATTCCAGCATATACCGGAGCCAATCTTTCACTGACTATGCAGTTCTAAAAAGGATGAGTATGAAAAGAATAGGCTATATCTTCCTTTCTCTGGCAGCAACTCTTCTGACCTCATGTCACGGCTTCCAGGATCCTGCTGACTTTCTTGTTCCTGATCCTCAGGCTCCGTTCACTCTTTATGCAGATAAAGAAGTCATAGAGTCGGATGGAAACGATGCTGTTGTCTTTGAAATCATTGATGCAAACGGTACGGTTCTTACTGATGCCGAATATTTGAGGAATACGTCTTTTTATATAGCGGAACTTGACGAATGGCGTACCGGTATAGGTACCGGCATTGCTCCGAATGTGTTTACAAGCATTGTGGACGGTACATATACCATCAGTGCGATGTATGCCGGAGTCGAGTGTGAAAATACGGTGACGGTTACTTCACAGAACCGTTCCAAGTATGAGATCTTCCATAAGAATGTCGCAATTTACAGGCTTACAGGAACTTGGTGCCAGTATTGTCCGTATATGACGGAGGCTCTGGCTAATGTCGATGAATATACCAAGGCTCATAGCATTGTACTTGAGTTCCACAACGGTGATGAATTTTCCGTACCGTATAATTCCACTATGGACATGGCAGGAATGCTTTTGAGCCGTTTCGGTACTTCGGATGATGGACTTCCGTTCGCTATATATTCACTGGGCGAGAGTTCAGGAAAGCGTACGGTCAACGATATACAGCGGTTTGTGAAGAATCAACTTGCAGCAGCACCTGCAAGGACCGGTATCAAGGCGGAGTCGACCGTCGAGAATGGTAAGGTGACCATTAATGCGACAGTAAAGGCCTCTGCTTCAGGAAAATACGATCTTGGTGTCGCTATCCTTAGGGATAAGTGTCGCTCTACCTCTCCATCTGCCAATGAAGATGTGTATAACGATGTCGTGATCTCTGTTTCAGGCAATCTGTATGCGATGTCAATGGATGCTTTTGAACTTTCTGCTGGCGATGAGATTACTCTTGAGCGAGTATGCGAACATGCCGACATTGCTCCGGGGGCCAATTGCAAGGTGGTGCTTTTTACTCTGACAGAATCCGGTGGTAAGGTGGTGATCGATAACTCGATATTGTTCAAGGTGGGAGAAGATATAGATTATCAGTATAATAAGGATAAGGTGGACGGCACTCCGGGCGGTTCTGTACCTTCTGGTAGTTTTGTGCAGAGGATGCTTGGAATGCAGTTTACTTCAATCGGTTGCAACAATTGTCCGTTCCTTACGACAGCGATAAAGGATGTCCAGAAGAATTATCCAGGAAAAGTGATACCTGTTTCGTTCCATATGGATTACGGTGGGTATGAAGATCCGATGACACTTGCTGTCAACAGGAAGTTCTATGACAAGGTTAATGTGGGGGACAGTGAAGGACTTCCGATGTTTGCATTCAATTTCAGGAAGAGTGCGGTACCGATCATAAACGAGTATGCCAAGATCGTTTCCGAGATGGAGCATCAGGCGGAGACCTATCCTGCGGTGTGTGGGGTCGCTATCTCAAGCCGATATGACGCTTCTTCCGGCAAGATCGATGTTACTGCGAAATTCAAGTCGGATGTTTCCGCCAAGTTCAGATATCATATCTTCCTTGTCGAGGATGGTATTCGTCATGCCCAGGCTGGAGCGGAAGGTGATGCATATATACATGATAATGTATTTCGTGCTATGGCCGGGGATAATATCATGGGATCGTGGTTGAATTCAGGCAATGCGCTTTCTGTCGGAAGAGAATATTCTGTCACTCAGAGTTTTTCTATTGCAGAAGGCTGGAATCCGGAAAATATGAGAATTGTTGCAGTCATGCTGGATACAGCCGATGACGCAGCGACTTTCTGTGCCAATAATGCAAACGAATGTGCTGTCGGAAGTACAGTGGGATATACTGGCGTAGAGTATTCTGAAGGAGAGAAGCCGGTCCTGATTGCAGACAAGACTGAAGTGCAGGCCGGAAGTACGGATCCTGTTCGTTTTACCGTCAATTATGCCGGATCTGATGTTACATCATCTTCTATAATCATCTGTACTTCATCTCCTGATGGCGGCGCTGCTCCGGAGGCGGTGGATTCAGAGTTTATTGCCGGATCTGCCGGTACATACGAGTTTGTCGCGTGGTATCAGGGGATTACTTCGGATCCTGTAACGGTTACGGTTGCTGAGGAATCTGTCGCTGAGGGACGTTTTCAGCGTCATGTGTGCGTAATGGAATTTACCGGAGCATGGTGTGCACAGTGTCCGGACGGCGCTACTAAACTGAATTATCTGATCAGCAAGACATATAAGGGAAAGGCGTTCGCTTTGGCTTTCCATAATAACGATGATTTTGCCCTCCCTGTAGAGCAGGATCTTTTCAGGATGTTTGCATGGAGTGGCTATCCTGCCTATGTGACAGATATGCGTGATACCGGTATTCTGAATGAGAACGGCTGTGAGGCTTCCATCCAGAAGTCCTTGGATGCTGGCGCTCATTGCGGAGTTGCTGTTTCGTCTGTCCTGGATGCAGAGACTGCTAAGGTGGCTGTGGATGCAAGGATCTTTGCTGAAAAAAGCATGACATACAGGCTTGCTGCGTATGTGGTAGAAGATAAGATAAAGGGAGAGCAGACTCAGAGTACAGGAAGTGTGCAGAAGGATTATACGCATCGTCATGTAGTGCGCAAGATGCTTTCTGCAGATGTGCGGGGAGATGGACTTGGTGAGGTGAAGGCAGGAACTGAGGTGACCAGGTCATTTATTTTCGATGTGGATCCTTCATGGAATACCGCCAGGCTGACAGTTGCTGTGCTTGCTATTGATAAGAATGGTCATGTGAATAATATGGCTGTCTGTGATGTCGATGGTGGTAGTATGGACTATGAATATGTAAATAATTAATATAAAGATGAAAAAGATTTTCAAGTATTTCCTTTTTGCGGCTTCGTTTGCAATGCTTGCTGCTTGTGAGGGTAAGCAGGGTGGTGACGGACCGGATCCGGGTAAGGAACCGGAAAGCGAATTCTATGAATTCCCACTGAATACTCAGGATGACGGGTTTGAGGCAGAGGAGGATGGGGTATCTATCAATGTCTCAGACGTCAAGAAGAACAACATCGTCTTCAACCTTGTTCCAGGTTCTGCGATAAAGTCTTATCGTGTGGATGTCTATCCTAAGGCTATGATTTATAACCTTCTTTTGAACGAAGGATGTGTGGAAGGTACTCAGGAACAGTGCGAGGATAAACTTATCCAACTGATGCAGAACTCCTCGTCAACATCTTCAGTAGTTTTCTCCTCTTCGGATACTGATTTTGCTGAAAAGGAATTTGATTGGGCGGATTCGGAGTATTCCAGTGCGCAGATTCTTCCGGACTGTGACTATTATATCATGGTTCTTGGATGTTATGATCAGGCAGGTGCCAATCCTGCTTCATTGAGCATAGCCTCTGTCGCTACTCCTTCTTTGCAACTTATCGGAGATCCGCAGATTGAGGTGGAAGCACAGACAGGTTATCGTGCTTTCGTTGTCAAGTATCATCCCAATACGGACTGTAAGTTTTTCTATCATTGGATCTGGTCGACAGAGGAGATGGCGGAGTTTATAGACCTTTTCGGTGACAGGCTGATGAGGGACTTCTGCCGAACTGCTGTTTCCGAGGCCTATGATGCTTCTCTTGAGGAAAATCTTTATGTAAAGAGAACCTTTGATGTTGCGGATGGTCTGATCCGAGAGAATACAGCGATTGCTGTTGCCGTAGATGCGAACGGAACTCCGTCAAAAGAGATTATAAGATATGATTTCTCTTTACTTGATATACCTGAAGGTGACTTTGTTCCTGAGGCGAAAATCACTATAGGTGACAGGGTTGCTGCTACTCTTGTAAATCTTGATGTGGAGTTGGAAAAGAACTGTATGTCATGTTTCTATCGCCTCTATACTGCTGAAAATGCAAATCTTATAAAACTTCTTTCTGCAGCAGAGAAGAAGGAAGAAGCGTTGAGCATAGTCAACAACGGAGGCTGGTGGGTCGGTAATGACAATTTTTCTTTCAACTCAGATCTTGGTACCCTTACAGGCGATTCGATCAAGAAAACAGAAGTACAGGTGGAACTTATGCCTGATACAGAATATGTTGCCATCTATGTCGCTAAAAATTATTTCGGAGAATTATCCGAACTTTGTTTCTCTGAGCCTTTCAAGACCATACCTCTGGTACGCGACAATCCTGATGCATGCATAGGTGATGTGAATTTGGAGATAACTGACGTGACGCGTTGGGGCTTTACCTACAATTTTACTTATGATTATGATAAGACTGCGTGCTACCGTTTCCAGATAGTATATCCATATAATGAGGATGATCCTACGACAGACGAAGATGATGATGATATCCGTCCTCCTCATTATATCCATGATGCTGGTAACCGTGAAAAGTGGATGACATTCTTCTATGAAACATTCCAGGAAGGCCCGGCAGGTCTTGTTCCTATTGTGAATATGTGGGATGCAGAGAAGGCTAATTATGACGGATTGTCAATGTATGGATATGATCCGGGTGTCACATATGTCATAGCATATTGTGCCGAGGATATCAATGGTGTGGTGGGCCCTGTGAAATTCGTGCATGTGACTACCACGACTCCAAATCCTGGTCCGAATCCGGTTGTCACCATCGAGGATATAGAATACGATGATAAGACAGGGCAGGTGAGCGGACGCTTCGTCGCTAATGAGGATACTAAGATGATAAAGTATTTCAGCGTGACCAACTCTGATCCGTTGTATGCTGATTGTGCGTTGAACGACCTTGTAAATACAGAACGTCGTGATTATGATGCATATCTTGCGTTGTGGGAAAATCAACTCATTCAGTTGGGCTTGAGTACAAATGCAGAATCTGTAATGTTCTCTGAAGATGTTGAGAAGAATTCGACAGCACCGGTTCTTTTTGCTGCCGTCGCGATTGGAGAGGATGATGGAGAAGATGTATATAGCCCGCTTGCTGTAAAAATCTGGCATAAGGGAGAATTCAAGGATCTTTCTGATTATAGGACTCCGCCTACAGAATAATATAAACTGACATTACTATGAAAAGGTACTTTTATGTTTTTAGCGTCGTTATGTTGTCACTTCTAGCCTCATGTGCGGAGAAGTTTGATGACACAGCAATATGGGAAGAGATCAAGGGCCTCAAGACCCGTATTGCCGCTTTGGAAGAAAAGGTGGCAGAGAATGTATCTGCTATCCAGTCAATGGTGTCTCTTGGTAGTATAACCTCGTATGATTATAATGCAGAGACAGGCAAGGGCGTAATCACCCTTGTGGATGGAAAGACGATTACGATCGACCAGACCACAACAGGACAATCTCTTATAACAGTCACAAAAGGAGATGATGATGTGTGGTATTGGGCCATCTGCAGGGATGGAGTTTCGACTCCTCTTGTAGTAAACGGAAAGAAAGTCCCGGTATCTGTTACTCCTGCCTTGAAGATTTCTGAGGATAATGTTTGGCTTATTTCTGTTGATGGCGGATCTACATGGGTCAATACAGGTATTGCATATCAGCCGGTTACACCATCGACTCCGGACAATCCTGGGGATTCCGGAGATTCCGGCGAGTCAGACGATTCTCAAAATGATTCAGAGATAGTTTTCTTCAAGAAGGCTGAGACAGAGGGCGACTTCCTTGTTCTTACCTTGGCGGATGACTCTGTAATAAAGGTGGCGATTGCCGGCAGATCGACATTTACCGCAGCATCGGAGGCTTTATATTTCTCCCGTGTTTCAATGAAGAAGTCTGTCGCTGTTGAAATGGTGAATGTGAAGGCATACACTATTACTGAGGTACCGGAAGGTTGGAAGGCAGACATGGAAGGTGAGGGTGAGTCCTGGTATCTCAATGTTACTTCTCCTGAGAACTTCACCGACTTCTCAAAGTCCGGAACAGTGAAGGTGCTCGCTATCTTTGAGAACGGTTTGCCGTCAATTCTTTCGCTTGAGGTCGCTTACGAACCAATGATGACTTTGAAGTATGTTAATGAGAAGGTAAGCGTGACCCTTTCTGAACATACCGGTGAGGATTTTAACGGATATGTGCTTGCTGCTTGGAAGAAATCAGATTATACTGAAGCATCTGCGGTCGCATGGCTTAATTCGGAGGCTTCCACTCATGTTCCTCTGACAGGTACGGCTGAATATGAACTTTCTGAGTTGGCCGAGAATTATGACATAGCAGACGAATATGTCGTATTTGCATCTCCATATCTTCCTGTATCACAAGTGACTCAGGGAGTTATGACTTATGAGGCTTCAGATGTGGTATATATTACATGCAAACCGTCTGCAGAGTGGAAGATTACAGGTGTAGGATATGACAGGGCTAATTTAAGAGCGGTAATTGCCGATGATGCATTTTATGGCGGATTTGCAAAACTGAGTGACTGGACAAATTATGGCAGGGACAATATTCTTGAAGGTATAAATAAATACCAGCAATATGTTCCGTACACAATCAAGTCTTATGACGGACCTGCAAATGGATTCCCGGACAGCCAGGTGAGTGAGAACATTAATCCGGGAACAGACTATGTCATTTGGTATCTTCCGGTCAATGCCCGTAACGCTTATACTGAGAATGATTTTGTATTGTATGAGTTCAAGACTCCGGATATCAGTCCTGATAATTCTATTGCTGTTCCTACATTCCAGACTAAGGATATTACTGTGTCGGGCTTCACTGCTATGATTACTCCTTCAGCGGGTACGTATAAGACATATTCTTCAATAAAGACGGCTCTTGCTCTTCAGGAATTATCTACTGATGATATAGTCAGAGACCTTATCAAGGAAAATAACTTCTCGGAAGGCAGTGCTGTAAATACTCTTACCACTAATTCTTACAGTTCGGATGATGAGGTTTACCTTCTTGCTGTGTCTGTATCTGAGGAGGGCGGTTATGGTACTCTTTTAAAGGAGAAAGTCGATCTGAAAACTCTGGTGTTTACTGAAGAGTTAGGGGTCTCTGTCTCTGATATTCAGTATGACCTTGGTGCGGCGACATTGACTTTGAACTTTACAGGTAATCCTCAGACCGTCACATATTTTGCTGCTACAGATGTATTCTATGCTGATGACTTATTGCAGAGGATGCTTGCTCTTGGACAATATGGATATGCTGTCACAAAAAATGTGTCATCATCTGGTATGACCATAGAATTGACAGGACTTGAGGTCGGAATGTTGCATACTTTCTATGCTGTGGTAAGTGATGCGGAAGGAAATGCATCTATTCTATATAAGAAAGAATTTACTCCGGAAACAGGAATTGACTATGTTCTGGAAAATGAGTCTGACTATGGATATGGAAGACCAACATTGACCCATACAAGGAAAAGCGCTTTAGAGGTTTCCCTGAACGTTGCTATGCCGTCAGAATGCCGTAAATACTGGTTGTTTGCGGGCAATTCCGAGTATTTCACGGGAGATGCTTATATTGACTCTGATAAACTTGTATCAGGTGCACTCGACTTGTTAGGTGCTAAGGCATATACTGAGTCGCAGACTATAGTATATGAGTATATGAACAACGCCTCCCGCATCTACATGGTATGGCTTGATGACCAGAACAGATACCACGCAATATATGAATATAATCCTAAGAAATAAGAGATGAAGAAAATATTCATATTTGTTCTTTCTGCACTGATCGCTCTGGTTTCATGTGACAAGGATGGCCTTGGTGGAATATCGGAGGTCGACAATCCTCGTGCAGAAAAACAGGTCGCCAGATATGGTGAGACCGTGACTGTGACCTTCCTCGCTGATGGTCCGTGGGAGGCTGAAATTGTTCTGAAGGAAGGAGAAGGTTGGGCTGATATAGCGCAGGTCAAGGATAACGATAAGGCCGGCAGGGGAACCGTACGTGTAAGATTTTCAAGAAACGAGCAGGGTGTGGAGCGTTCTGCAGAACTGTATGTTACCGTAAGCGGAGGTGAACGCATGCTTGCTGCATCCTTTACACAGGCCGCCGGTGATGACTCTTCTGCAATGTCTGCATTTCTGAATCAGTATATGCATGGAAGACTTCAGGAGGAATACTTATGGGCTGATGAGTATAATAAACTGGATGTGGATATGGAGGTCCCTTACGATAAGTTCCTGTATACGCACCTGACACAACTCGGGGATACGAATATTGAGGACGGTGGTTATTATAGGGATTATTCTTCATCTGCCGGAGAACGATATATCTATTCGTATATCTCGGAGGTTACCTCGACCAAGTCAGTTTCGACCAAGGCCGGCGACCTTTCAAGTACATATGGACTTGGAATAGGTCCTCTCTTCGCTTCTGTCTTTGAAGAAGGTACAGACTATATAGGTCTTACAGTCGGATATGTCTATCCGGGATCTCCTGCGGAAGAGGCAGGCCTTCGCCGCGGAGATACGATCTATAAGGTCGGAAGCATCAGAATCACAAGGGCTAATTATCATTCATATATGAACGAACTGTTCTATAATCCGAGTGGTTCTTATTCTCTTTCATATGCTCGTTATGTTCCGAATGACGCTTTGCAGAAATATGATCTGACTTTGGATAATGTTGCAGATGTTGCGACCGCTTCCTATGGGTATAATCCGATTCTTTTCGCTGCCATTCTTTCCAATGATGATATCGAAAGTGATGAGACAGTGCCGTTCAATATCGGTTACATGGTTTCTGAGAGTTTCGACTCTTCCGCTCAGGAAGTTCTTGAATATCAGATCCAGCAGTTTATCGATGCCGGTATAACAGAACTTATCCTGGATCTCAGGTTCAATGTGGGAGGAGAGGTACAGCAGAGCCGCTATCTGTCAAGTTCCATCGTAGGACGTGACTATGATGACAAGATCTTCTTCAAGGCAGAGTATAACGATGGTAAGAGAGAGGAGTGGAAGTTCCTTAGCGGACCCGCAGAGAATGATAAGTTAGGAAAGGCTCCGGCAATGAATCTGAAGAGACTTTGGGTCATCATGTCGGAGAATACAGCCTCTGCTTCTGAACTTGTGATCGGCGGATTGAAAGGTGTGGATTTCCCTGTCCATCTCATAGGAAGCCAGTCTGAGGGAAAGAATGTCGGTATGGTAGTTACCCATGAGGTATATAACGGCCGTCGTTTTGAGTTCGCGCCTATTACATATCGTGCTCTGAATGCCAAGAATGAGTATGGTCCAAAAGACGGCTTCGAACCTGATGCGGGCAACCGTCTGAACAACCAGAACAACAATTATGGCGATGATATGGACAATATGTTCCCATACTCTTTCGGAGATTGGGCTAACCCGGATTTCAACATCGCCCTCAATTGCTGTTTCTGTGATATTCTGGGAGTGGACCGTCCTGATTATGGTGCGGTCAAGAGTCATTCCGGCTCGATGATGAAGATTCAGGCAAGAGATATCCATAACAGGACCGAGGTGTTGGACGTTACAGTCATGACTCCTCAGATCGGACGTTTTGGCAACGTTATTTCTAGATAACCTTAAGATACAGGATACTCTCCGGTCCTTCGTTGAAGAGGAGGTCCATGATGGAGAGATCGGATTGGAAGCCGTGTTTTTGGGAGAAGACCTGAAAATACGGCTTCTCCAGTTTCATGTCTGAGAGAATGGTGTTAGGACGTTTTGGGTGGATGGCCTCGCGGAGGTCTTCGCAACATACTGATGATCCGTCTGGCCCTGTCTGTATTCCGCCTTTCGAAAAATCGGATGTGAGCCTGAGGTCGACCGCGAGGCCAGTCTTCTCGATGAAGAATCTCAGCAAGTCCATGTTCAGGTCGATGAGCCTTTCCGGTCTGCTTTCCAGAATCGCAAAGAGTTCATCCTGATAGTATTCAAAATATGCAGAAGTCCTGTAGGCGGATACTATGGCTCTTTCGTGTTGTTGTAGCCATGGGGTGCTCCAGTCAATCCTTATTTCGGATATCGGGAGTTTATGGGTGCCTCCTTCATGGATGATGGGGTAGGAGAGAGCCTGCACTCCGTCTGCGGCGTAGAACCGGCATCTGTTGCGGTAGGACTGCTTCTGGTAGTTTTCGCAGGCTTCGATATAAACGACTGACGGGGACAGTTCGATCGAACTGTCTCCGTCTCTTCTTTTCCTCAAGCCTTCCATCTCCTGGGCCATTGCGGCGAAGTAGGAGACCGGCGGCATGTATGCTGTTGAAAATAACTTAGGCACTTTAGTCGATATTACCCTTTGTATCCGATCCCATGCCTCTGATGATACCTCTCTTTGAAGCACGGATAAACTCGATGATGGTATCTCTCTCCTCTGACTGAGGGAATCCGAGTTCAATCTTTGCGATGGCGTCAGATACATTTGTTCCGCTGCTGTAGATGATGTCGTACATATCCTTGATGCTGCGGATCTGATCTGAGGTGAATCCTCTTCTGCGGAGTCCTACGATATTGACACCTGCATATGTGAGAGGGTCACGTCCGCAGAGGATATATGGAGGTACGTCCTTGTTGATCTTGCATCCGCCTCCGATGAAGGCATGCTTTCCGATTCTTGAGAACTGGTGTGCTACGGAACTTCCTCCGATTGTTGCCCAGTCGTCCACATCAGTCTCTCCTGCGATGCCGACATAACTTACGAGGATACAGTTGTTACCGACGATGCAATCGTGTGCGACATGGGTATATGACATCAGGAGCACGTTGTTTCCTATCTTTGTCACACCTCTTCCGCTGGCCTTTGTTCCGCGGTTGATTGTTGCACATTCACGGATGTTGACGTTGTCTCCGATTTCCACATATGTGACTTCTCCGTCAAACTTGAGGTCCTGCGGTACTGCTCCGATGACTGCTCCAGGGAATACAGTGCAGTTCTTGCCCATCTTTACATAGTTGAAGATGGTTGCGTGGGGAAGGATCTTGCATCCGTCTCCGAGTTCTACATGTTCCTCGATATATGCGTATGGTCCGACTTCTACATTCTCTCCGAGTTTTGCATTCGGATGTACTGTTGCTAGTGGATGGATGTTTGCCATGGTGTTCTGTTTTGTTTAGTTATTGTTGCAGTCCCTCTATTATGCTCGGACTGACATTTCTCTTACGGCCTTTGCCGCTGTCGTGTTTATTCCGTGACCGGCCTTTTCTGCTGTAATCTTTGCCTTCAGGAAGCCTCCGCAGAGCCTGAGGTCTCCGATCAGGTCGAGGAGTTTATGCCTTGCACATTCGTTAGGGAATCTGAGTACCAGATTGCTAAGGTAGCCATCTTCGCGGACCTTCAGGGCAGGGACATCAAAAAGTCTCGACATCCTGTCGACCTGTTCGTCCGTTACCGGATGTTCTACGATGACTATCGCGTTGTCTACGTCTCCACCTTTCACCAGTCCGTTGTTGAAAAGGAATTCAAGTTCATGGAAGAATACGAAGGTCCTGCATGTTCCGATTTCTTCTACGTAGACAATCGATCCGTCCCATTGTGCATTCTGTCTTCCGAGAACCCTTGAATTGAAGTCGATCTTGATTTCGTATGAGAACTCTTCTGCCGGTTCGATGCGCACTACTGAACCTTTTTCTTCGTTGCGTATCTCTATGGTTTCCTTGATCTCTACGTATCTTCTTGGTGCATCCTGCGATGTAAATCCGTCTGCCCAGATTGCTTCGATATAAGGCTTTGCACTTCCGTCCAGAATAGGAACTTCAACATTGTCGATGTCTATTACAGCATTGTCAACTCCCATTCCAGTGAGAGCAGACATTATGTGTTCTATTGTGCTGACCGATGCTCCTCCGCAGGAAATTGTCGTGCTTCTTGCGGTACTTGACACATTTTCTGCCAGTGCCGGCACATAAGCATCCTCGCCTATGTCAGTCCTTCTGAACCTGATTCCGGTATCAGCAGGTGCCGGATTTATTGTCATTTTCGCTATTTTTCCTGTATGAAGTCCTTTACCTTCAAATGAATAGCATTTCTTTAATGTCTGTTGCAGTTGCATTATCCTTTATTATATTCTTATCTTCAAACAGCCTGCAAAGATAGTTAAAATTTTCTATATCACTACTTTTTACCGGCTTTCTTGAAGGAAGCATAACTTCTCATGTAGTCCATGTAAGGTATGGCCGGAGTGCCGAAGAAAGACTGTCCCGGCTCTTTTACATTCGATATCAGACCCGTCTGTGCTCCGAATGAGGTGTTGTCTGCAACGGTGAGGTGGCCTGCTATTCCGACCTGTCCTCCTATGATGCAGTGTTCTCCTACCTTCGATGATCCTGCAATTCCGGACATTGCTGCCATTACCGTATTCGGACCGACTTCCACATTATGCGCTATCTGACAGAGATTATCGATCTTTGTTCCTTTCTTTACGATAGTCGATCCCATCTGTGACTTGTCGATGCAGGCGTTTGCGCCGATCTCCACATCGTCTTCGATTATCACGTTTCCTGTGTGCTCTATCTTCTTCCATGTGCCGTCTTCAAGAGGTGCGAATCCGAATCCGTCGGCGCCGACCACCGCATTTGCGTGGATTGTGACGCGGTCTCCGATGACCATGCCGGGGTAGATGCGTACTCCGGGATATATCGTGCAGTATGAACCGATCTTCACATCGTCTCCGATATAGGCTCCTTCATAGATCTTGGTGCAGTCTCCGATTCGTGTATTCTTTCCGACATATGCGAAGTCACCGACATATACCTTTTTACCGATCTTAGCGCTCCATCTTATCCTGCTGCGGCATCCTCTGTATCTCTTGTATGATCTTTTCTTTGCTGTGACATAGTCAAGAAGTGCAGCGACTGCGGCGTATGAATCCTCGACGCGTACCATTGTCGCGGATACCGGCTCTTTTGGTTCGAATGTCTTGTTTACGATGATTATGTCCGCCTTGCACTTGTAGACATAGTGCTCATATTTCGGATTTGCGAAGAAACAGATTGCTCCTGGTTTGCCGCTTTCGATGCGGGCGAATGTGGTTACGGTTGCTTCAGGGTTTCCCTCGACTGTTCCTCCTAAGATTTCAGCAATCTCCTTTGCTTTGAATTCCATGATATTGCAGGTTCAGGTTCAATAATTTGCGTTATTCTGATTTTATTTGTACATTTGCGCCGTGAGAATGATTCAGGGGGCAAGGTTGCCCCCTTATTTTATGCATTGACTCAAAGTGAAAATGAACGCTTCAGTTATTATAGATGCAATCAACGATGAAATCGTTGCACGCGGATGCTTCATTGTTGACGTATCTGTCAGCAAAGATAATGATATTGTCCTGACAATCGAGTCTCAGGAGGGAACAATCGAACTTGATGACTGTGTTTCTCTCAGCCGTTACTTTGAAACCAAGTTCGACCGTGAGACGGAGGACTACTCTCTGACTGTAAGTTCTGCCGGCCTTGATCAGCCTTTCAAGGTGTACAGGCAATACCTCAAGGCGGTGGGCACGAAGGTTGAGGTTTCCTTTAAAGGAGGAAGGAAGATGGTGGCCCTGCTGGAGGCAGTCGATCAGGAGAGCATCACTCTGAAGTATATGGCCAAGGAGGCGGTCGAGGGAAAGAAGAAGAAGGAACTCGTGGAGCATGTGGACCGTTTCACAATGGATCAGGTCAACGCTGTAAGACCGTTTATCGAATTTAATTAAAACAGTATAATACAATGGAAAAGATTGAACTTAAAGACGCTTTTGCCGAGTTCAAGAACCAGAAGAACATCGACAGACCTACAATGATGGGTGTGCTTGAGGATGTGTTCAGGACTCAGATTACAAAAACCTACGGATCAGCAGATAATTTCGATATCATCATCAATATCGACAAGGGAGACTGCGAAATCTACTGGAACAGAGAGGTTGTCGAGGAGGTTGAGGATCCTAATACCCAGATCGCTCTTGAGGATCTCGAGGATGATGATTACGAGGTGGGTGAGACTTTTGCAAAGAAGATCGAACTCAAGGATTTCGGACGTCGTGGTATCCTGAACATCCGTCAGAACCTTCAAGGTCGTATCATGGATATCGAGAAGGCTAACCTTTACAACAAGTATGTGGGCAAGATTGGTGAGATCTTTACCGGTGAGGTGTATCAGACATGGGCAAAGGAAGTGCTTATCCTTGACGAGGACGGAAACGAACTTCGTCTGCCTAAGTCGGAGCAGATTCGTGGAGAGCATTTCAAGAAGAACGATACCGTAAGGGCTATCATCAAGAGCGTGGAGATGAAGAACAATACCACTCCATATATCGTTCTTTCAAGAACAACACCTGAATTCCTCGAGAAACTCTTCGAACAGGAGGTTCCTGAAATCTACGACGGTCTGATCACCATCAAGAAGGTTGTACGTGTACCGGGAGAGCGTGCCAAGGTTGCAGTCGAGTCTTATGACGAGAGAATCGA
>JAZRGY010000032.1:0-1646 GCA_045644485.1 Candidatus Cryptobacteroides sp.
GTCAGATTGTCATATTACAGGTCTGCCGTATCGTAAGAATTTTGAAAACAGTTCTGATATCAGTGGTTGGAATTTCGATGGCAAGTATGAATATAGAACGAATTCTTACAATAAGGGCTATCAAATACGATACTATTATAAAGTGCCCCTTGTATCCACTACTACTAATTCATCAAATGCCTTTTCGCCAATATTTATAATTCCTGAAAATAAGAGCGTAAACGCATATTACAAGTCGATTTTGGAAATCGGGAATGAGGGTAGTTCAGCATCCGACGTTACTGTAAACATGGGTATAACAACAGGTAATACCGTTACCAAATCGGTGTCAAAGACATTTAAAGAATATAATTCCATGATTACAAACAATTCTGATTCGCTAATAGAGGGAAATGGAACGCTATACAATAATAATCGTCTCGTCATATCAACAGACAACCCATCATATTCCAATTATGTCAAACATCGAGTTGTAATTCAGTACTTTGAGGTTCTATATCGATAATTACCCATATCGTAATCAGACAAATCCGTCGTGCTTTACCAGCACGACGGATTTTTTCAAAGAACTTCTTTGACAAAGTTATAAATAATTTCCGCGTTAAAAAACCGGAAAGGAATATTGAGACCCTTTCACTGAACGATTATTCCCATTCCTTTTATGTAATGAGATGCTGGCATATAGCGAGTCGAGTCGGTTGTATGTAAGTCATCTCCCGCAAAAAACGATTTTTTTTGAAAAGTTATGTTTTGAAAATCGCTGTCAGAGAAGTCTCTGGCGGCGATTTTTGACTTTATCCGTCTACATTTTTTACGCGGACAAGTCTCCGGAACTTTGCAGGGAAACAAAGTAATTACATCATGAGCAAGAAAAGATCAAAAGAAGAGGCGAGCGCAGCGGTAAAGCAGCGCTATGTCGACATCCTGACCAACGGAGGTTTCAAGGCGTTCTTCGGTGACAGGAAGAACAAGAAGGCGGTAATCGACATATTGAATGTCCTGCTCCCCGCACATCGGCAGGTGGTGGATATCGACTATCTCTCGACGGAGCAGTACGGACAGACAGAAGAGAACAAGGAGTTCCGTTATGATTTCATGTGCCGGGATAAGGAGGGGGTGTCATTTATCGTGGAGGCCCAGCGTTACCAGGAATCGGACTGGTTCCGACGGTGTGTGAGTTATGCCAGCAGGATGTATGACCTCAGTAACGAGAGCGGAGGGAATTATGATGTCCCGCCTGTGTATCTGATCGGTCTGATGGGGGTCGACATAGAGCATCAAGACATGGAGCAGTGGCGGAACCGCTACATTTCGGAGTACACGTTTCGGGAAAAAGAGACCCATGAGTTGCTGGATGAGACAATATTTATTATCTTCGCGGAACTGAACAGGTTCGGAAAGAGAGCGGAAGAGTGTGAAAACGGTCTGGACCGGATGCTGTATGTACTGAAGAACTCCGGAGAGTTGGACAGTCCCGTAGGATGGCTCAATGATCCGATCTATGCACGGATTTTGCGTGCCTTCGAGATAGCGAAGTTCAGTAAGGCAAAACGGATTCAATACAACAAGGATATGTACGACGAAAGACGGCGCAACGGTGAAATGAAGGCTGCCCGGCAGGATGGTCTTGCCGAAGGGCTCGCTAC
>JAZRGY010000033.1:0-19344 GCA_045644485.1 Candidatus Cryptobacteroides sp.
TGTATCTGGGGACCTCTCATGGGAGTAAAGGCTCATATAGGTTTCCGTTTCACACTTTGGAAAAAAGCATAACCTGAAAACAAATCAAAAAGTATCGATATGAAAAAGATTATCATTATGATCATGGCTGCCCTTATGGCCATGCCTGCTGTTTCAATGGCAGACAACAAGCCTTCAAAGAAGAAGAAAGGCGAGATCAAGGAAGTTACATTCGTAGTTGAGTTCGACTGCGAGAACTGCGCTAAGAAGATACGTGAGAATGTCGCTTTCGAGAAAGGTGTAAAGGATCTCAAGGTTACTCTTGATACGAGGACAGTAGCACTCAAGTATGATGCTGCCAAGACTTCAGAGGCTGCCCTCAAGGCTTCTATCGAGGAACTTGGTTATCCTGTAAACGGAGTCCTTGCGCCTGGACAGGAGGCTGAACATCATCATCATGATCATGACCATGACCATGGCCATGATCACGGACACCATCACCATAATTAAGAATTTCTGTGATGAGACTTGGATATCTCTTGGTTTTTCTTTCGGGCTTTCTTCTCCTGTCGTGCAACAAGCCTGATGACGGCTCGGATGAGATGGCTTACATATGGTTCGAGGTAAGTGGAAAGGTCGTCGATATGGCTGGAAATCCCATAAAGGGAATAAGTGTCATGGCTGAGTCGGCGGAGACCTGTATAACTGATGCATCCGGAAGGTTTACAGTCAATGGTGGAGGTAAACCCGCGAAGTCTGCTCCCATTCAGTTTCTGGATAGGGAAGATGATGGCAAGAACTATGTTTCGAAGACGGTTTCAGTGGATCTTGTCAAATATAAGGACGGTCACGGATGGAACAAGGGATATTACAGGAATCGGGACGAGGTGATTGTTGCCTTGGTTGAGGATGCGGTCATTACTCCTTCCACTTCCGGTCTCGGGACAGGACAGGGAGAAGAGCAATGAGATAACCGATGACGGCTACAGCAACTGCCGTGATCAGAATGTCTGACCAAGATATTATTATAGGATATGCCTGGACAATATAATGTCCGGGCATCTTTATTATACCAAGGTGCTGCTGCAGGGCAGAAAGCCCGGTTCCAGCCACAAGACCTGCTGCAAGGCCTGTCAGGGATATGAGCCAGCCTTCCAGTATGAAGATGTTTCTGATGAGTCTCCTGTCTGCTCCCATGCTTCGGAGTGTCCTTATATCCTCCTCCTTTTCGATTATCAGCATGGTGAGACTGCCGAATATGTTGAATGCTATAATGATGATGACGAAGATCAGGATGAGATAGGTCGCCATCTTCTCATACATCATCATCTTGTACAGGACTTCGTTCTGCATGTAGCGGTCCTTGATCTGGAATCCCTTTCCCAAACGTTCTGAGATCTCATCCTGCAGATGTCTGACGTATCTTTTATCTGTTCCTTCCCTGACTCTGATTTCGATGGCAGATACCTCATCGTCGTATTCAAGAAGGGTTCTCATTGTTTCTATCGGTACGATGACCAGTTCCTTGTCCACGTCGTCGTTTATCGAGAATACTCCTGACGGGAAGACCTTTGCTGATTCGAGGGCCGATGTCGGGTCTGACAGAGAGATTCGGCGTGTCCTGGACGGATAATAGATTTCTATAGGAGCAAGGAAGTGGGGATTTATACCCATTTCGTACGCCAGGGAGCCTCCTACTACAGCCTGGGGAACTTCTCCTTTGTGAAGGCGGAACTCTCCGTTTGTGATGTGATTGGCAAGAGGGCTCTCCTCTTCATATATCCAGTCCACTCCCTTTGCTTTGGCAAGTCCCTGACTCCCGTCATAACTGATGAATACCTTTTCCTCCAGTATGCAGCACATGCTCTGAACCTCCGGCTGGTCATATATCCAGTCGTAGACGTCTCCTTCAGGTACGAATACCTTGCCTGTGGAGGGGGTGATGAGAAGATCGGGCTCGACCGTACTCATCATTGACTTGATGAGCGAGTCGAACCCGTTATATACTGAAAGGATTATTATGAGTGCTGCTGTACCTATAGCCATTCCGATAGCGCTTATCGCTGAGATTATATTGATCACGTTGTGTGATTTCTTAGCGAAAAGATATCTTCCTGCTATGAATGGAGCCAGTTTCACTTCTTTAATAATTCTTCGATATGTTCCACGTAGTCAAGAGAATTGTCGAGGTAGAAGGCAATCTCAGGAACGATGCGGAGTTGTTTTCCGACCTTGCTTCCGAGTTCGCCGCGCAGGGCTTTACCGTTCTCTTCAAGAGTTCCCATGACGGCTTCCGCCTTGTCTGACGGAAATACGCTGACATATATCTTTGCAATCGAGAGATCCGGACTGATCTTTACGCCACTTACAGATACCAAAGCCCCTCCGAAGGCTGCCATACCCTTGCTGCGTATGATCTCAGCCATGTGCTTTTGTATCTCTTTCGCAACTTTAAGTTGCCTTGTGGTTTCAATGTTCTTTTCCATTTACTTTACAACCTTGATGATGAAGTAATTCTTCTTGCCTTTCTGTGCAAGGATGTATTTGCCGTTGATGAATGACTCCTCTCCGATCTGTGCATTGATGTCCGCAACCTTTTCCTTGTTGATGCTTACTCCGTTTGCCTGGATCATCTTGCGGCACTCTCCCTTAGACGGGAATACCTGTGACTCTCCTGCCAGAAGGTCGATCACTCCAAGAGGGAACTTTTCTGCAGGAATCTCGAATGTAGGTACACCGTCAAAAACTGCAAGGAATGTCTTCTCGTCGAGATTCATGAGTGCGTCCTTTGTTGCGTTTCCGAAAAGCATCTGTGATGCTGCCACAGCGTTTTCGTATTCAGATGCTCCGTGAACCATTGTTGTCACTTCCTTTGCAAGGAGTTTCTGGAGTTCGCGGCGCTCTGGAGCCTCAGCGTGCTGGGCGATTGCGCTGTCGATCTCCTCCTTTGAAAGCATTGTGAAGATCTTGATGTATTTCTCTGCATCTGAATCCGATACGTTGAGCCAGAACTGGTAGAACTGATAAGGGGATGTGCGCTCAGGGTCGAGCCAGATGTTACCCTTTTCTGTCTTTCCGAACTTGCCGCCGTCAGCCTTTGTGATGAGCGGACAGGTGAGAGCGAACGCCTCCTTGCCGAGGATACGGCGGATGAGTTCAGAACCTGTGGTGATATTTCCCCACTGGTCTGCTCCACCCATCTGGAGTGTACAGCCCTTATGCTCGTAAAGGTAGAGGAAGTCATAGCCCTGAAGCAACTGATAGGTGAACTCGGTGAATGACATGCCGTCGCGAGCCTCTCCAGAGAGTCTCTTCTTCACTGAATCCTTGGCCATCATGTAGTTTACTGTGATATGTTTTCCGATCTCGCGGGCGAAGTCAAGGAAGGTGAAGTTCTTCATCCAGTCATAGTTGTTCACAAGTTCAGCCTTGTTCTGAGCGTCAGACTCAAAGTCAAGGAATTTGCTGAGTTGTGCCTTGATGCATGCTACGTTATGGTTCAAGGTAGCCTCGTCAAGGAGGTTACGTTCCTGTGACTTCATCGATGGGTCTCCGATCATACCTGTAGCACCTCCTACGAGGGCGATAGGCTTGTGGCCGCAGTTCTGGAAATGCTTCAGGATCATGATGCTTACCATGTGTCCTATGTGGAGCGAGTCTGCTGTCGGATCGATACCTACATATGCTGCAGTCGATCCTTCCATAAGTTTCTCTTCTGTTCCAGGCATGATATCCTGAATCATGCCTCTCCACCTGAGTTCCTCTACAAAATTCTTCATATATCTTTCTTTTTATTTTATACGTCATTGCGAGGCTTCTGTCGAAGCCGTGGCAATCCTCGCAGATTGCAACCCACAAAGATACATAAAAATAACCATATATAAAACACCGCTTCCGGGTGTGGCTCGCTTCGTCTTTATGGTTTAATCCGGAAAGAGGCTGACTAAAAAGTCCTATATTGTCATTTCGACTGAGCGAAGCGAATGGAGAAATCTTTAATGCCAGTATGTATAAAGATGTCTCGACTCCCGTTGGTCGCTCGACATGACAGTGTAAGAAGACTTTTTAGTCAGCCTCTTTCTGACCTGAATGCTATCAATTACCAGGCGAAATCAAAGACGATGTCGCGAGGAATGCCTGCTTCGTTGACCTTGGCAACTTCTGCTGCGAGAGTCTCGCGGATGCTTGCGTTCTCGGCAGCATACTTCTGAGCAAACTCGAAGTTGCCTGTAGCCTGAGTCTCAAGAATCAGTGCAGCCCATGAGTTGATGGCCTCTGCAGCCTTGTCGAAATCCACTACATATCTGCCCTCAGCGTTGCGGCTGAATGCTCCATGGTCTTCCATGTAGTTGAAGCACATCATGTTTGCCTTTCCGTGTGATGAAGCGGAACCGAAGCGTACTGAACGAACGATGCCTGCTATGAAGGTCGCTATGGACTCTTCTTTGGTGATGTCGGTGATTTCACCCATCTCGATGAGTCTGTTTACCATGAACAGACCGAGAATATCGGCTTTAGCCTCTTCCCAAGTAGTCTTTTCGGAACCCATTGCTTCGTCTACCGTACCCTTTCCGTTGACGGTCTGCTTGACACCAAGTCCGTGTGCCACCTCGTGGAAGGTCACGTTCCAGAAAAATGCGTCTGCAGTAAGATATTTCTGCTGAGATGGCTCTACGAGAACTTCTCCGATAGGGGCGAGAATCTTGTCGAATTTAGCCATCATGCTGTTGTACAACTGGAGGCGGCGTGCGCCCTTTGCTGCATGTACTCTCTCATCGTTAGGGAGGTTGATTGCAATGGTCTTGCTGCCGGCGTTGCAGTCACCTGCATAGTAGATGGCGTCATATACGTTGAGGTCAGATGATGTACCTGGAACGAATGTCTTGTACTCTGGAGCGCAAGGAAGCATCTTCTGAAGGGTAGGGAGGAGGGCGACATATTTTGCGAGGTTCGCACTTCTTGTCTCGTCCTTGAGAAGGATGAAGCACTCGTATGCAGCCTTAGCCTCGAAGAGGTGGTCGTCATAGTTTTCGATAGGGCCGATCACGAGGTCCATGTTGCAGTCCTTCATGTCCATCCATGCCATGTCACTAGCGAGGTAATCGTCAGTGCGGAATGCTTTTACGCGCTCTGTGAGATATGTACGCATGCCCTCGTTGGTGGTGAGGGCTGCTGCTTCTTCAAGAAGAGCGCAGACCTTCTCCAGTTCAGCCTTGTATTCGTCTCTGTACCATACGGTCTTGAGGGCGCCGTTCTCGTCGCGGCGGATTACTGTGTAAAGACTGAGTTTGTCCGGATCGTCAAATGCTTCCCATTCCTCCATGGTCATGTCCTGAGGGTAGTACTGGCATCCAAGAGGCTTGACTCCATAACCTTTGACAAATGGTTTGTTGTCGTCGAGATGGTCCCATGCACCGTAATTGATAAGTGCGTAGTCCTTTGCATATCCCTCGGGAAGAGCCTCGATCTCAGCCTTGTCTCCGAAAGTCTGTTTCCAGAAGAGGCCGTCCATTATTTCTCCTGCCTGACGGAAGAGGTCTACTATCTTCTTGTCGTTGTCAGAGAGAGCGTCATAGAGAGGAGAACTTACTTCCACTACAGCGTAACTTTCAACCTTCTCCTTTATATTTGCGTCTTCAGTTTTTTCTGCACACGCACTTATAGCACAAAATGCCATTACAATAAATAATATTCTTTTCATATAAGTATAGTTTAAGGTCTGTCTACTTTTAAAAACCGTGGCCGCCCATGGCCCCGTGAATGGGAGGGGCCCACGAAGTGGGAGGGATTTAGTTTTTAAAAGTAGACAGACCTTATTTCAAATTCCGATTAGAATGAAAGTGCGATTGCCTTGAAACTGTCAGCCTTGAGAGCAGCACCTCCGATAAGACCACCGTCGATGTCAGGGCAAGCGAAGAGTTCCTTTGCATTTGTCGGGTTGCATGAACCTCCGTAGAGGATTGAGATCTCCTGAGCGAGTTCACCGAACTTCTCTGCGAGTACCTTGCGGATCTCAGCGTGGATCTCCTGTGCCTGCTCTGCAGTTGCTGTAAGACCTGTTCCGATAGCCCAAACTGGCTCGTAAGCAACGACAACCTTTGCCATCTCCTCAGCAGAAAGTTCGAAAAGAACGTTCTTTACCTGCTCTGTAACAACCTCGAAGTGACGGCCAGCCTCACGCTCTTCCTTCTTCTCACCGATGCAGAAGATTGGAGCAAGACCCTCAGCAAGAGCAAGTTTAACCTTCTCTACGAGAGTTGCATCAGTCTCACCATAGTACTCTCTTCTCTCAGAGTGACCGAGGATTACGTACTCGCATCCTACTCCTGAAATCATGTTTACAGCAACTTCTCCTGTGTATGCACCCTTTACGTGGTCAGCACAGTTCTGTGCAGAAAGACCTACTGATGATCCCTTTACAACCTCTGCTACAGGATAGAGGTGAGTGAATGGGGGAGCAATGATAAGTTTTACGTCTGCAGGTACCTCTGCAGATGCTGCTACTACTGCCTTAGCGAGTTCTACGCCTTCTGCAACTGTAGTATTCATCTTCCAGTTGCCTGCTACGATGTGTTTTCTCATTTTCTTATATGTTTTAATTGTTTGTATTTCTTCAAAAGCGGCGCAAATTTACAATATTTTTCTCAATATCCCTCATTAAAATTCTCTGACTACCACGCCGATTGCTTCGTCTTCGCACCATAGCCATATGTGACCATTGGAATCAGTCTTTTCCACGGTAAACTTGAGCCCTGATCTTGATCTGGTGGTATTGGTCGTTGTCCATCTGAGGCTGGCCTTGACCTCTTGGCCTTCTGTGGAAGGACGGCTCTGACATTCGAGAATGAACCAGTTTCCCATCTCGTCGTCGAAGACGCGGAATTCGTTCCTTTCTGCATTGTGGCTCAGTTGGAAAGTGTCAGGGTCATATACAAGCACATCCTTACCCTTCATGGTAAGGGATATGTCTTCCCTTTGCAGAAGAATCTCCTCTATGTCGTAGCCTCGGCATCCGGATATGCACAGGATGGATATGGTAAGGATCAGAATCTTTTTCATTCTTCTTGTGATATGTTTATCTGCTTCATGACTTTATCTATGCTTCCGTCCTCCCAATAGACAGTTGCCGTCAGTACTCCGCTTTTATTCAATGTGTAATATCCGTCTGCTTCGACTGTTATGGGACTTCCGTTGAATTCCCACCTTATTTCTTCAGCCCCTGTGGCTCCATATATCCTCATTGGAAATTCTGCTCCGGCTTTGAATCTGCCGTCGCTGTTTCTTTCCATGCTTCCCAGATATATGTACGGCCATTGGACAGACGGCATCCTCTTGGTCATCACAGATGTACTTTTTACTTCGCTCTCTATCTCCTCGGAAGTAAAGAATATGTCGATCTCGTATGTCTTTCCTGCCGGTTCTAAATTTTCAAGGGTGAAGGCGTACTTGCTTGTGTCATAAGGTTTTATGTGCAGTGTATCCTTTTCTTGTCCTGGTCTTCCCCATGCTACGGTAGCCTCTCCGTCATATGGATGGCTGCTCTCGAACCTGATTATTGCCGCGTCAGCGAATACGTCCCTCAATACATTCACTACTGTAGGAGGAGCAAGGGCACCGTTGTTCAGGAAATTGAACTTGATGTTGTCTCCACTTTTCCTTATGGATTTGAGAGCATCCTGATTATCAATATTGAGATGGTCAATGTCGGAGAAAGGAAAGAAAATACCAGCGATGCTCTGACGGCCAGACTGGAATTCATCCATAGTGCTGAATCTGTCCTTTCTGCCGTCTGCTTCCAGAAGATCTACATGCTGTCGGGATGGGTCGGTGTTTACCTTATTGTTTATGAGCCATTTGGTGTATCCTTCGTCAGAAAGGTCTATCTTGTAGGCAAGCATTCCGCTACCTCCTATATATCGGTCCCAATCCGTGGCTTTTCTGCATTCGAACAGATAGAATATGTCCTCTCTGTCGGTAGGGAGCATGTATGACGACCCTTTCCTGTTGACTGGTTCCAGAGTGTATGTTCCTGTTTTTGAAAGAACTTCTGGCTCACTTATTCCTGCTATGATTCTTTCTATTGCGTTGTAATATGGCGGAGTGTTGCCCATGTTATTGTAGTTGCCTCCATCCATAAGAGAAGTCTTTGTCCAGAGCCCTGCCGCTACTCCTCCGCTCTCTTCATAGTCAGTGTCGTAGAAGTCAGGCAGACCCAATGTGTGCGAATATTCATGGCAGAATGTTCCTATGCCGCTTATGTACTCATGAATGTTACCCTGTGTGTCGAAGGCAATGGTAAGTTCTGACGAACATGCATATCGGTCAATGATTGTACCGTCAAGGTCCAGTCTTATGCCTGCTCCGCTCCGTATGTACCATGCGTGCGACCATATGCAATCCTCCGATGCGCCCTCTGCTTCGTCCTGTCCGGCGAAGAATACGAATACATTGTCGACTGCTCCGTCTTTGTCGTCATCATAAAGTGAAAAATCGATTTCTGCATCGGCCAGAGTACAGGCTTCCGCTATCATTTCTGCAGGTGCCTTGTCATCGCCTGCTGAAGTGTTGCTTCCGTAATATGACCTGTTCTTTGACAATGTGACAATGTCGCTTACATAGAAGTCAAACTCCATGATACCTTGGAACTGGGCGTCAAAGTATTCCTTTGCACTTCCTGTAGCACCGTTTACGGAGTATCCTTGTTCGGTAAGAAGGTTTTCGAATTCTTCCTTGGTGTGTTTGAACGATATGTCCTTGAAGTTGGCCAGTATGACTAGTCCATGCTTGATTACCGGTTCACTGTCGTTTTCTCCTTTTGTCTGCACGCTGCCATGTCTCCTGATTCTCCTTAGTACAGGTTCCTCTGAAGTCCTATATTCCGTACGTCTTCTTTCCTGTGCTTTCAAAGACAGTTGCCCATATGGAATAATCCTGCTTTCTGTCAATATTCCATCTGGGGCATCACTTCCGACTTTCCATCCGCTAGAGGTCTTTTCCCCGTTCTCTCCGTATGTCGCATATCTCCACCATCCGTCCTCTCCCTGGATTATCGCATGACCAAAGGCATCTGTCTTTATCCTTGTGAATTCGTCCCCTTTTATCTTTGCTTGAAACACACTTCCGTCCGGCTGTTTCAGGAAAACAGGGGACATTCTTGCGGGGCTGGCATATGTTGCCGAACACACAAGAATAAGTACGAAGGTTGGAATGATATGTCTCAATCTCATAAAAAAGTTCAGTTCTGTCGAAATCGTCACTATATTTGCAAACGAATTGCATATATACACATTTTTTATGAGATGGACAAGATTATTTGTGCTTATAGTATCGTCTTTAGTCTGCTCTTCTGTGGTTTCTTTCGCGCAGGAATCCATAGTGAAGCAGATCAATGAGTACGGGAAATTCGATTCGTGGTGTGTCCGGGAAATCGAAGAATCAGGCATAATAGGAGGCGATACGAAATATCTCTATGAATTCTATGGAAACCCTTCCGACACCTTAAGGACAGGTAAGACTCCTTTTTCTCCTCCGGAAGGATATCTTTGGCGCACCAATAATGTCCTTGCTGTTGTGGCTGGAATCGTAAAGACAAATAATACGGTATATCCGGAAAAGCGCGGCGAGGGATATTGCGCTCGCATCGAGACTCATATTGAACATGTGAAGGCTCTTGGGATTGTCAATATGGATGTCACTTGTCAGGGCGTGATGCTTGTCGGAACACTTCCTGAACCTATACGTGACACGAAGAGCCCAATGACAAAGGTACAATATGGACTCCCTTTCTCCGGCAGACCGAAGGCCCTGCAGTTTGATTACAAGGCCGATGTGGGATGTGAGACGATCCGTGGAACGGGTTTTTCCAAACTGAAGCCGATGGGATATCCGGATTATGCAGAGATGACAGTCATTCTTCAGAAAAGGTGGGAGGATGAGGATGGACGGATTCATGCCCTTAGGGTCGGGACATGTATAGAACGTGTTACGGTAGATGTTCCGGACTGGGTGAACGGGTATGAAATGGCCGTACATTACGGAGATATTACCGGAGAACCTTTCTATGAAGATTATATGGGGTTGAAGACTGATCCTGAGACGCGATATTATGCGCGCAACAGCAAGGGTGATAATGTTGTGGTAGAGGAAGACGGATGGGCTGATCCGGGAACGGAACCGAACTATTTGATGATCCATTTCCTTTCGAGTTGCGGAAAGGCGTTTTATGGCGGTGTAGGCAATACATTATGGCTGGATAATGTGCGCCTTGTCATGTAAGTAAAATAAATTGATTTTTTTTCAATTGTCATGCAACGTTTTGAAGTGACCTTGCATCTATATGTCAGGTTTAGGTTTTAGTACACGTTTAAAGGGGCTCTAAGCAGTGATGCTTGAGCCCCTTTACTTTTTCTTTATGGAAGGAAAAATTATTTGGTAGCCTCAACAGATACCTTTCTAAAATCCTTCATAGCCTTCATAAGGTTAAGTGCAGCCTTACGGGCACGAGCACCAGCAGCCTTGTTGCCTTTCTCAACCTGAGCCTCAGCGTTCTTTACGAAAACTTCGTACTCTGCCTTGATCTGATCTACAAGTTCTTTCATCGTTTTGTGTTTTAAATTGTTCGTGGATTTCTAAAAACTTTTGCCAAGTTATAGGATATTTTTATAAAATGCAAATTTTTAGAGTTAAAATTGTTGTTTTCAATGCATTGGCTTATTGCTTCTGCTGCTCTTCTGTCTTCTTGGGACGAGTATTTACAACATTCATAGCCCTGTCTGCTCCTATTGTGGCCCAAGCCTTGACTCCTTCAATGACACGCTTGCTTATTTCAGCCATTTCTTCCATTTCCTCATCGCACAATTCCCCCAGAACGTAATTTACCTGCTGACCGCGGCCGAATTCATTGCCGATACCCACGCGTATCCTGGCGTAATCCTGTGTGCCTATGAGTTCGTTGATGTTGGTAAGACCGTTGTGGCCGCCTGCGCTTCCGTTTTTTCTGAGACGAAGAGTTCCGAAAGGGATGTTTAGGTCGTCAGAAATCACAAGAAGGTTCTCTACAGGAACCTTCAGTTCGTTCATCCAGTACCTTACGGCCTTTCCGCTCAGGTTCATGTATGTAGATGGTTTGAGAAGGGTGAATTTCCTTCCCTTGAACGAAACAGTCGCCGTATAGCCGTATCTGCCAGACTCAAAAACAATATTGGACGCCTGAGCCCAGGCGTCCAATACCATGAATCCCATGTTGTGTCTGGTATTGGCATATTCGACGCCGATGTTTCCTAAACCGACGATCAAATAGTTCATACCGGATCAGATTACTTCTTCTTGCCAGTAGCCTGCTGCTCCATCTTAGCCTGCTGTGTAGCACGAGTAGGACGTACTGAGCAGATGATGGTTGCCTTAGGTGATACGATTGTAACTCCCTCGTAGTTGAGGTCGCCTGCAACGATCTGCTTGCCGATCATGAGGTGAGTTGAGTCAACCTCGAGAATGTCAGGAAGATTGTTCATCATGGCGCTTACGCGGAGTTTGCGGCTAGAAACGAGGAGTTTACCACCCATCTTAACACCCTCTGAGTGTCCTGTTACGAGAACTGGAACCTCGATAGTTACAGGCTTGTCCTCAGAAACGAAGAGGAAGTCTACGTGGAGAGCCTCGTCAGATACCGGATGATACTGTACCTCGTGGATAACTGCATAACCGTTTCTTCCGTCGCTGAGTTTGAGGTCGATGATGTAAGAGTTAGGAGTGTGAGTGATAGTCTTGAGATCCTGAGCGTCTACTGAGAAGAGAATGTTCTCCATTCCAAGTCCATAGATGTTGCAAGGAACCTGTCCTGCTCTGCGGATTGCCTTAACGGCAGCCTTGTTGCCAGCCTCACGTACCTGGCCGTTGAGTTCAATGTGTTTCATTGTTGTTAAAGAATTAAAATGTGTTACTCAGTTTCTGCCGAAGCAGAAACCCCATTGCACCAAAAAGCACTGCGCTTTTTATGGGGCTGCAAAGATAGGTAAATTATTTTATTTTACAAGCCCTGTGGCCTTGTTCCATTTCAGGGTCTTATAGTACTTGTCCAGTTCGAGATGTCCGTGACTTGGGAGATACATGCTGAATCCGCAGAATGTCTTTATCGGGAACTCCTCCATAAATGACGGAGTCGCTCCTTTATATATGACGCATTTGTCGAAGGTATCTTTAAGGTCAGCCTTTTCTTCTTCTGTGATTCCTACGTTTTCCAATATGCTCTGAAGGTCGTAGAACCAATGTTTTGAGGATCTGTAGAACCTCTGTATATTTGTAGGGTTCAGAGTCTGGATCTGTTTGAAATATTTGCTGAACAATGTGTTGCAGAGTTCTGCGAGCGGTTCAAGATTGTTGCAGTCTACCATGGAGATCGTTGCTGAACGATAGACTCCTGGCTGTATGTCGTACTGGGCGAAGTAATCTTTGCAGACACTCGCAGGATCTGATTCTGTCTTGTTGCCAAGAAGATGGGACGCCAATGTTGTGTAATTGAAGCCTTCTGCAAGTACTTCTGCCTGTGAGAATCCTATTCTGTCGCATTTCCCTGCAAGTTCGTACGCAACTTCGATTCCTCCCATCAGACAAGCATCGAAGAGTATATAGTCAAGTTTCATCGGGATCGCTTCTGCAAAATCCTTGATATCCATCTCATATGCGACCCGTCCTGTCGCTACATCCTGTCCTACGCTTTTGACTGCCGGAAGTCCTGGAATCTGTTCAGGCTCCTTGTAAGGTACTGGAACGGCCGACCATCTGGCCCTTTTCCCTTGACTGAACATCTTTCCTTCCTGGAATGTATAGGCTGCGGGGTCGGAATAGAAGCCGCTTGGGAGGTAGCCGGTTGCATGTGATGAGAATATGAGACCATAGTGCTTTGCCGGGAAATTATCCTTTACATAAGTCAGTACTCCGTTGAACTGTTCTGCTGATGCTGATATTGTCTCAGGTCCATATACCAGGAGAGTGTCTCTGACCGGATTACCGTCAGGACCGGAATATAACCTGAAAAGGACGGGATGTGACTCTTCGTAGTATTTGTTTGGTGAGGAAGGCAAATGGGAGTACACGAGTATCACGTCGTCTGCTCTTCTTTTGCTTGGAGTCCATCCGTTGCAGAGGTCTTCGATATCGTCCTTGAGGTATGAACTCAATGAGTTGAATCCTGCGGAATAAAGAAGCATGACCTTTCGGGTATCTGTGTTTATGTCTCTGTCTCCGATGCTGCCGGTCTGCTGGTCCGTTACAGACGGGTCAGGAATCACTTCATCTTTCCAGTCAGGAGTGCAGGCTGCAAGTGTGACCAGAATCAATGATAATATATGTATATGCTTTTTGAGCATGTTCTGTCCTCCATTTATATAAATCGCGCAAATATAAATATTTTTATCATAATTACTATCTTTGCACATTCTGGGGAAATTATAAACGTAATACAGATATGAAATTGATTTTTAAGATGATTTTAGGTGCAGGTCTGGCCGCAACCTTGATGTCCTGCTCGGACAAGGCGGCTGAAAAAGGTGATTTCAAGTATCTTCTCGATGAGTTTGCTGATGTGAAGGTCATGAGATATCAGGTTCCGGGATGGGATGCTCTTTCTCTTCAGCAGAAGGAATATGTGTACCACCTTGCTGAGGCTGCGAAATATGGTCGTGACATCATCTGGATGCAGAACAACAAGTATAACCTCGATATCCGCAAGATGCTTGAAAATGCCCTCGTGAACTATGATGGAGACAAGACATCCGCTGAATATAAAAAGTTTGAGGCTTATGCCAAGAGGGTATTCTTCAGCAACGGTATTCACCACCATTATGCAGAGGATAAGTTCATTCCTGAGTGTTCGCAGGAATATTTCCAGAGCGTGATGGACTCTGTCGGCGAGACAGAAAGATTCAATTCTCTTAAAAAGGTGATCTTCGATCCTGCAGTGCTTACTCAGAGAAAGTCGACAGACAAGAGTGGAGATATAGTGGCTGAGTCTGCTGTGAATTTCTATGAAGGAGTGACAAAGGCAGAGGTAGAGAAATTCTATGCTGCGATGGTGGACCCTTCGGATAAGACTCCGGTTTCATATGGTCTTAACAGCAGGGTTGTAAAGGGAAAGGACGGCGTGATCTATGAAGATGTATATAAGGTAGGAGGACTTTACGGTCCTGCCCTTGAGAAGATCTGTGCCGAATTGGAGAAGGCCGCTTCAGTGGCAGAGAACCAGACTCAGAAAGATTATATCGCAGATCTTATTGCATATTACAGAAGCGGTGACCTCAAACTTTGGGACGAGTATAACATCAAGTGGGTGAACGATACTCTTGGGACCGTGGATTTCGTGAACGGATTCGTGGAGGACTATAACGATCCTCTCGGACGTAAGGCAACATGGGAAGGACTTGTGAACTTCAAGGACAGCGAGGCTTCACTTAGGGCGGAACTCATCAGCGACAATGCACAGTGGTTTGAGGATAACTCTCCTGTAGACCCTCGTTTCAAGAAAAAGGAAGTGAAGGGTGTGACTGCAAAGGTCATCAATGTAGCAGTGCTTGCAGGTGACTGTTACCCTGCTGCTCCTATCGGAATCAATCTTCCGAATGCTGACTGGATCCGTCGTGAACATGGATCTAAGTCTGTTACCATTGCAAACCTTACTTCTGCATATTCAAAGGCCGCACAAGAGTCTCCTAAGAATCTTCTCGGAGAGTTTGCATGGTCTGAGGAGGACATAGCATTTGAGAAGAAGTACGGCGACCTTACAAATGATATACATACCGACCTTCACGAGTGCCTTGGCCATGGTTCGGGACAACTTCTGCCTGAGACATCTCCTAACGCTCTTGGCGAGTACAGTTCTACCCTTGAGGAGGCTCGTGCTGACCTTTTCGGACTGTACTATATGGCTGACCCTAAACTTGTGGAACTTGGCATCCTTCCTGATATGGAGGCATATAAGGCCCAGTACTCAAGTTATATCCGAAACGGTATCTTCACACAGTTCAACCGTATCGAGTTCGGAAAGAAGAATACGGAGGCTCATATGCAGAACCGTAAACTTATCGCAGACTGGTGCTATGAGAAGGGACTTGCAGATAATGTGATCGAGAAGAAGGTACGTGACGGAAAGACATATTTCATCGTCAATGACCACGAAGCCCTCCGTGGACTTTTCGGAGAACTTCTTGCAGAGGTGCAGAGAATCAAGTCAGAAGGTGATTTCGAAGCAGGTAAGGCTCTTGTAGAGACTTATGCTGTCAATATCGATCCTGAACTCCATAGAGAAGTTCTCGACCGCTATGCATCACTTGGTCTGAAGCCTTACGGCGGTTTCATAAACCCTGATATCGTTCCTGTGGAGAAGAACGGAAAGGTGGTGGATTATGAACTTGTCTATAATGACAATTTCCTGGATCAGATGCTTCAGTACGGACAGAAGTACTCGACTCTCTAGCATTACGATTCCCCCCCCTTCGGTACGTCATTGTGACAGCCCCACAGGATCGTGGCGATCTCATCATGAAAGATCTGTTATCAGAATATAGAATCTACCTTAAGATAGAACGTGCGATGTCACCTAATACAGTGGCATCGTATTGTTCTGATATAGAAAAGTTCCTGAATGCTCTGGATGTATCTCAAGACCTTCGTGACAAAAAGACGGTTCAGAAGAAACTGGAGGCGGTAGGACATGACCGGATAGTGCTATATCTCGAATCGTGCAGAGGACTGCAGAAAAGGTCACAGGCTCGTCTTCTGAGTTCTCTCCGTTCTTTTTTCGGATGGTGCGTGATCGAAGGATATATAGCGGACAATCCTTGCGATCTTGTGGATTCGCCCAAACTTGGCAGGTATCTTCCTGATGTACTTTCCGTAGACGATGTCATATCCATCATTGAATCTGTGGATACGTCTTCGTGGCAAGGACTCAGGGACAGGGCGATACTTGAGATCCTGTACGGATGCGGATTGAGAGTGTCTGAGGCTGTCGCACTAAATGTTTCATGTGTCTATTTTACAGAGGGCTTTATCCGCGTGGTCGGTAAAGGTGACAAGGAAAGGCTTGTTCCTATGGGAGAGATTGCGTCGGATGCTGTAAAGACATATCTTGATGCCAGACCGGTGCCTGCGGATGCTGAGTCGGACGGTCTGCTTTTCCTTAACCGTTTCGGCCGTAGCCTGAGCCGTCAATCCATGTTCAAGATGATAAAGAGACAGGCTCTGCTTGCCGGCGTGAAGGCGAAGATATCACCTCATACCTTCCGTCATTCTTTTGCAACCCACATGGTAGAGAACGGAGCAGACCTTCGTGTGGTTCAGGAAATGCTTGGACATGAGAATATAACCACGACGGAGATATATACCCATGTCGATACTTCCACATGGCATAAGGATGTGATGGACCATCATCCGCGAAAAAATGCTACATTTGCAGATCAAAAATAAAAACAACAACAAAATGGATAAGAATAGTTATGCATTGGGCATGAGCATTGCCCACAATATGATGTCTTCAGGCATCAAAAGTATTGAGTTTGACGATTTTGCAGCCGGCGTGAAGGCTGTGCTTACAGGTTCTGAGCCTGCGGTTTCATTCAAGGAAGCAGGTGCTCTCCTTGATAAGTATTTTGCAGAACTCGAGGCTGAACAGAAGGCTGAGGCTGCTGCAATGAGTGCAGCAATGCGTGAGGAAGGCGAGGCGTTCCTCAAGTTCAACGCAGAGCAGGAGGGTGTTGTCGTTCTCCCTAGCGGTCTTCAGTACAAGGTTCTTGCTGAGGGTGAAGGCAAGAAGCCGAAGGCAACTGACAAGGTCAAGTGCCATTATGCAGGAACCCTTCTCAACGGTGTACAGTTCGACAGTTCATATGATCGCGGTGAACCTGCAGTGTTCGGTCTGAATCAGGTTATCGCAGGATGGACAGAAGGTGTTCAACTCATGTCAGAGGGATCGAAGTATGAGTTCTATATCCCTTACAATCTCGCATATGGCGAGCATGGAGCACCAGGTGCTATCCCTCCATATGCTACTCTTAAGTTTGTCGTGGAACTCCTGGAGGTTCTCTAATCGTCACCCCTGACCTGATCGGGGCTCTAGTATGGACTTCATGGAAATCTTCACCCTCATTACGGGGGTGATATACATAATTCTGGAGATACGTCAGAAAAACTTCATGTGGGTGGTCGGGGTCTTTACGAGCCTGGCCGCCATGTGGGTTTTTTTTCGGCAAGGTCTGTATGCATCCTTCGGTCTGAATACATATTATCTTATCACTGCCTTTATCGGTCTTTGGCAGTGGGGAAAGGATAAAAGAAAGATTGTATCTTCTGGCGAATCCAAGTCTGACGGAGGTGAGGTGATTCATCTGAACCGTCTTCCGATGCGGACGATTGCGGTGAGTGCTCTGGTGGTTGTGGCCGGAACATTTGCTCTTTCCTGGCTTATGGAGATGCTTGAGAATCCGATGTCGTATCTGGATGCGTCAGTAGCGGTGTTGAGTGCTGTGGCGACCTGGTGGCTTGTTCGTTCCTATATTGCACAATGGTGGATATGGATAGTTGCCGATACTTTGAGCACCATCCTTTGCGCTACCCAGGGAATGTGGTGGATGACAGCGCTTTATGCTGCATATACATTGTCTGCTGCATATGGTTATGTCCATTGGAGGAAGCACGGGGTCTATGTCAGTGAATCTTGATCGGTAGTATATGGTCATTGTTGCAGACAGCGGTGGAACCAAGACCGAATGGCGGTCGGTAGGTTATGACGGGACAGTGCGTTCGGCGCAGACCGGCGGCATGAATCCTTCATGTCTTGATGAAGATGGATGCCGTTTTCTGGTCAGGTCGGCGGTACCTTTGCTCAATCCTGAGGGGGAGAGTGTGGATTCTGTCTTTTTCTATGGTGCGGGACTTGTTTCTGAAGAGTCTATGGCTCCGGTGCGTGATGCCTTGGAAATGTGGTGTCCTTTCGCTCAGATTCATTTTCAGTCCGATCTGATGGCTGCAGCCAGGGCTCTTTTTAGTGACGGAAGTGGAATCGCTGCAATCTTGGGTACTGGATCGAACAGTTGTCTGTATGAGGATGGAAAGATAGTGTCCAATATACGTCCTGGCGGTTTTATTCTGGGGGACGAGGGCAGTGGTGCTGCTCTGGGCAAGGCTTTTCTGGCAGATTTTGTCAAAGGACTGCTTCCTGAGGATATTGAAACGGATTTTGTCAGGAACTATGGACTGGATTATCCTGCAATAGTACGTAAGGTATACCGTGAACCGTCTGCATCTGCTTTTCTTGCATCCTTTGCTCCGTTTCTGATGGAGAGATTGTCTGACCCGTATGTGTACTCTTTGGTTTCCGACTGTCTGGAATCCTTTGTAAAGAGGTCTCTTGTGCGCTATGGAACCGATTCCGGTTTGCGCGTCGGAGTCGTAGGATCCTTGGGCTGGGCATGTAAGGACATATTATGTGAAATCGGTGGCAGATATGGTATTGAATTCGTGAAATTCCTGAAATCACCGATTGATGAACTTGTAAAATATCATGGCATATAAGGAACAATATCCATCGAAACTCCTTGAAGAGGCAGTGGATGCTATCGGCTCTCTTCCTGGTGTCGGACGCAGGAGTGCGTTACGTCTGGCTCTGCATCTTCTCAAGCAGCCTCAGGAAAATGTACATCACTTTACGGCTGCTATCGATGCTCTGCGTGATGAGGTGAAATACTGTCGTCACTGCATGATGATATCGGACGATGATGTGTGTGCGATATGCTCGGACCGTTCGCGTGACCACAGGACAATATGTGTGGTGGAGAGCGTACGAGACGTGATGAGCATCGAGAAGACCGGACAGTTCCATGGCGTGTATCATGTCCTTGGCGGTATAATATCTCCTATAAACGGTATAGGCCCGTCAGACCTTACAATCCGTCAGTTGGTGGAGCGGGTGGCGGCATTGACTGGCGAAGCCGCTGAAGCGAATGCGAAAGAATCTCCTGATACCGAAGTGATCCTGGCCCTAAGTGGCGATGTCGAAGGTGAGACCACGTCCTTCTATATATATCGTCAGATACAGCAGTACGGTGTCAAGGTTTCGTCACTTGCCCGCGGACTCGGCTTCGGTGATGACCTTGAATATGCCGATGAACTTACCCTCGGCCGTTCGATTGTCAACCGTCAGGTATTCAGACCATAAACCGTCATTGCCGACCTGATCGGCAATCTTTTTTGGTATTCTGAAATAAAAAAGATAAATTTGCAGGCTTGCATTCTTGTGCAGGCCTGTTTCGTATGTTATAAACCCGTTCCGACGACTGGCCGGAGCAAAAAACGGAGAGAAGGACATGATTGAGATCT
>JAZRGY010000034.1:0-19204 GCA_045644485.1 Candidatus Cryptobacteroides sp.
TGGTGGAGGGGAGCCATCCTGAAGATTCTGCGTCCCTCTCCATATTTCTTCTTGGTATATTTGAACCATGACCTCTGCAGGATCACAGACACGCTTTCAGCGAAGAATACTCCGCATAGAATAGGAATAAGAAGCTCCTTGCGTATAAGGACGGCGCTGACTCCTATTATGCCTCCAAGCATCAGGCTTCCCGTATCACCCATGAACACCTGTGCCGGGTATGTGTTGTACCAGAGAAATCCGATAAGTGCTCCTACCAGTGCCGACATGAACACAGCAAGTTCGCCACTTCCAGGGATGTACATTATGTTGAGGTAGTCTGCATTGACTATATTGCCTCCCAGCCATGCGAAGACTCCGAGTACGACTCCGACAATCGCCGAGGTACCTGCAGCCAGACCATCCATGCCGTCGGTCAGGTTGACTCCGTTGGAACATGCTGTGATCACAATCACTATCATGAGTACATATATGGCCCATTTGCTGTACCATCCCCATGCTCCCTTGAACGGAGACAGCCATTTGTAGTCGAATTCGTGGTTCTTTACGAACGGAATGGTGGTCTTGGTGCTCTTGACCATATCTACCTGCTCCACTGTGGATTCGATCTGGCTTTCATTCGATACATCCTCCCTGACCACGATCTGGTCACTGAAGCAGACTGCCAGACCTATAGCGAGGGCCATCGCTCCCTGTCCTATGAGTTTCTTCTTCTCGCTCAGTCCCTCCTTGTTCTTTTTGAAGACCTTGATGTAGTCATCGGTGAATCCGAGGAAGAAGAACCATGCGGTACTCAGCAGAAGCAGGATGGTATATATGTTTGTCAGGTCCGCAAACAGGAGGACCGGTGTGACAAGTGCGATGAAGATTATTATGCCTCCCATTGTCGGAGTGCCTTTCTTCTGCATCTGTCCTTCAAGCCCAAGGTCACGGATAGTCTCTCCGATCTGTTTTTTCTGGAGCCATGCTATTATCTTTCTTCCGGCGAATATGGATATGAGAAGAGCCGTTGTAAATGAAGCGATGGCTCTGAAGGACAGATAGCCGAAGAGACCCTGTCCCGGGATGTCTATCCCGATCCGCTCGAAGTATTCTATAAGGTGGTATATCATGTTCTTATCTCATTGTTGAGAAGATCTCTGTAACGATCTCCTTTTCGTCAAAATGTTTCTTTTCTGTGCCGATTATCTGATAGGTTTCGTGGCCTTTTCCTGCCAGAAGGACTGTTGCTCCCTGTCCTGCTATCATGATTGCTGTGCGTATGGCCTCTTCCCTGTCTTCTATGAAGAGCGAACGGGATCTTCCGTTTATGTCCATTCCTTCCTTGATGTCAGTCATGATGTCGGAAGTCTTCTCCGTGCGGCTGTTGTCGGAAGTCACGATTATCCTGTCCGCGAGTTTCTGCGCTATAGCCGCCATTTCCGGACGTTTTGTCTTGTCGCGGTCTCCGCCGCATCCGAAGAGACATATCAGTTCGCGGTCAGGGGCTATCTCGCGTAGGGTCTTCAGTACATTTTCCAGAGCATCAGGCGTATGTGCATAGTCTATTATCACTGAAACGTCCCTTGGACCACGGATGTTTTCCAGTCTTCCCGGTGCCGGCTTGAGTGTGCTCATCGCCACCAGAACTTCCTCAGGATCTGCTCCGAGAACCACTGCTGTGGTGTATATTGCCAGAAGGTTGTATGCGTTGTGGTTGCCTATAAGGGCGCTCCATGCCTCGATGCCGTCCATCTTCAGAAGCATTCCTTCAAAACTCTGCTCCACGACACGGCAGGTATGGTCAGCAATGCTCCTCAGGGAATATGTGACTATTTCCGCTTTTGTATTCTGGACCATCACCAGTCCGTTTCTATCGTCGATGTTAGTGATTGCATATGCATCGGACGGGAGTGTGTCGAAGAAGAGTTTCTTGCAACGAAGGTATTCTGCAAATGTCTTGTGATAATCGAGGTGGTCGTGTGTGAGGTTGGAGAAGATTCCGGCCTTGAACTTAAGTCCTGCAACCCTTTCCTGTTCTACTCCTATCGAACTCACTTCCATGAAGCAGTATTCGCATCCTGCATCGGCCATCTCGGCCAGAAGGGAATTTATGGTAAGAGGGTCTGAAGTCGTGTTTACTGCCTCTGTGCCCTTTGTGCCTACATAGTTTGCAATTGTCGACAGGAGTCCGCAACTGTATCCCATGGCGGTGAACATCCTGTGCAGGAGTGTCACTGTAGTTGTCTTTCCGTTGGTGCCGGTGATGCCGACAAGGGTCAGTTTCTCTGACGGATTGTCATAGAAGTTGGCTGCTATGATGGCCAGAGCGTATCTTGATGAGTCTGCCTTCACGAGGGTCACATCTTTCGCAGATGTTTTTGCCAACTGTGCATAAAGCGCATCGGAGTCCTCATATACGATCGTTCCTGCTCCTTTTTCTATCGCTATGGATATATAGTCGTGGCCGTCCACGGCAAATCCCTTGACAGCGACGAACAATGCTCCAGGAACGACTTTTCTGGAGTCGTTGCACACGGCAGTTACCTCTGCAAGAGGGTTTCCTGCAGTCATGGCGCATCCGCTGCCTGATATTACCTTGTCGAGTCTCATTTAAGTATAAGTTTTACCGTTTCTCCTTTTCTGCATTGTGTACCTGCTTCCGGTACCTGGCTTACTACATGGCCGATACCTTCGTAGAGGCATCTGTATCCGTTGTTTTCTATCGCATAGAGGGCATCCTTCAGTCCCATTCCCTTTACGTCAGGTACCGGAATCACTGTTCCGCTGACAGTTGCGATATACTCCGGCTTCATGTCCGGAATGTCATTTCTTTTTCCAAACCTTTCGCCCCATCTGCTGTCGAGAGACCATATCTGGTCCACAAGTTCCCTGAATGTCATCGCAGGAATCACTCCTCCGTAGACGCTCTTTGTTGTCGGTTTGGTATATACAGTGACTATCGCAGTGTACTGCGGATCGTCTGCCGGGAAGAAGCCTACGAATGTCGCCTGATATTTTCTGCGTCCGTCAATATCCCTGTAAGGATCTCTGCTTCCTTTCCTTTCAGACTGGTCGAGTACCATTCTGGCTGTACCGGTCTTACCTGCCACTGTGCATTTTGCATTCTTAAGCCTGGTCGCTCCCGTTCCTTCCAATGTCACCATTGTCAGAGCCTTTGTCAGGGAATCGGCTGTCGCCTTTGAGAACGCTGAAGCATTCAGTATCTCCGGACCGAACTTCTTGACTACCTTCCCGTCCATCTCGTGAGACTCGATGAGATAGGGTTTCATCATCTTGCCCTTGTTTGCGATGGCATTGTAGAAGGCCGCTATATTCAACGGTGTCTCCATTACAGAGTATCCGATGGCTGTCGACGGGAGTGTCGAGCGGCTCCATCCGTTTGCCTTCGGGTCCGGAACTCTTGACTTTGTACCTCCTTTCTCTTCGAGATCGAAGGCGTAGGCGTCGTTCAGTTTGTATTCGTATAGTTTGTCAATGAACTTTTCCGGTTTTTCTCCATAGTGGTCAAGGACCAGTCTTCTGAAGACATAGTTGGAAGATATCTTGAAGCCGTCCTGGATGCTTATGTAAGATGTCTTCTTGTCTCTTTCCCAGTTTGTTATGTAACTGTCGGCTGCAATCTCCGGCATCTCGTCTATCCTTCCTTTGTTGGTAGGTATCCTGTCCTGAAGTTCTATCTTTCCGTCTTCCAGAAGGGTTGCGAGGGTTACTGCCTTGAAGATGGATCCCGGCTCTCCCGGACGTCCTATCGCCATGTTGAAGTATTCGCCAAGTTCCCCTCTGCTGTTTCTCTGGAGATTGACCATCGCCCTTACCGCTCCGGTCTTCACGTCGAGCACCACCACACATCCTCCTTCGATCTCTTCATCTTCTCCGATGTTGCTTCTGAGCGCCCTGTCAGCAATATCCTGTATGTCTATGTCCAGAGTGGTCCTGATATCCTTTCCGTGCTCGACCTCCACCGATGTACTGTCCGGATCTGCAATGCTTCCCTTGTCGGTACGTTTCATCCACTGGGTTCCTTCAGTCCCGTGCAGAACATAGTGGTATGTTCCCTCGATGCCGAGATATCTGCTTTCTTCCGGATTCTCGTTGTTTATCCTTACGTCTCCTATGACTCTTGCTGCCAGAGAACCGTACGGGTATTGTCGGGTGTCCACTTCTGTCTTTATCATTCCGCTCTTGAACTGTCCTTCCCTGAACAGAGGAAGTTCGCAGAGACGGAGATATGTCGCATGGTCTATATTCTTTGTTATCGGAACATTCCTTCGTCCTCTAAGGGTTTCCGATTCGCGGTTGCGCATGATCAGATTGAAGTAATAGTCGGCTGTCTTTCCATCCTTTGCGAGAACCTTGGGAAGTTCGTTGCACATCTGTCTTGCCTTGTTCCTCCATTCCCTCTCGAGGGAGTCAGTCTGCTTGGCCGTCTTTCCTGCCCTGAATTCGTCCTTAAGTACGGCGCAGTCCATGTTGATGTTGTACATCGGTGTGGATATGGCGAGAAGTTTTCCGTTCATATCCATGATCGCCCCTCTTTCAGGTTTCGTCTTGCTCTCATATCTTCTGGGCTGGAAATATTCCACAGTCTGAGGCGACGGTTCCCAGAAATACTGTATGTCGACTATGCGTATTATCAGCACTACGGAAAGAATAAGGAACGAACAATACAGAAACCACAGGATCTTGCTGATCCTGTGCTTGTCCTCTTCCTTTGTCTGTCTTTTACGTGCCATCTTTCCTTATCTTAATACATCTGCCGGCTTTTCAGGTGCCTTTACCTCCGACCCCGCATCTTCAAGCATCTTCTCCACTGTCGCTATTCTGTCCAGCCCTACAAGTTCATATGTCTTCTGTGCGTTGTATATCTTCAGGGTTCTTATCTTCTCGTTGTTCTTCTCCACTGTAAGCATGGTCTGGTCAGCGTGATAACTGAGCCATATGCTTATGCAGCCAAGAAAGAAAAGATACAGGATGTATGGCAGGGCTCTGTCCACCCTGAGTCTGGTAAGAAGGTCTCCTCGTCCCAAGGAAATGATGAACTCCTTGATGGCATGTCCTATCTTCTTCCAACTTATGTTCAACCTTTCTCCCATTCTATTCTTCCTTTTCCGCTATCCTTAGTTTTGCACTTCGAGCCCTTGTGTTTGATGCGATCTCACTCTCCTGAGGCAGTATCGGCTTTCGGTTGACCGCTCTGAGAGGTGCTTTTGAATTGCCGTAGAAGTCCTTCTCGACCTTTCCTTCTATATTTCCTGCCTTGATGAAGTTCTTCACCATCCTGTCTTCGAGGGAGTGATATGTGATGACAACCAGCCTTCCTCCCGGTTTCAGTGACTTTGCCGCTCCTGAAAGGAACTTTTCGAGAGACTTCATCTCCTGATTCACTTCGATTCTCAATGCCTGGTAGACCTTTGCCAGAAACTTGTGTTCCGCAAACTTCGGCAGCGCGCTCTCTATCGCCTTTCCAAGATCCGTCGTGGTCTCGATCCTTGAGATTTCCCTGGCCTTGCATACCATCTGTGCTATCCTCCTGCTGTTGTCCACCTCTCCGTACAGTCTGAGTATCTTTTCGAGTTCCTCGGGTTCGTAACTGTTGATGATGTCTGCTGCTGTGATCTGGGCTTCCTGATTCATCCTCATGTCCAGAGGAGCCTCATATCGGAAAGAGAATCCACGCTCTGCCGTATCGAACTGATGGGACGAGACCCCAAGGTCGGCAAGCACTCCGTCGATACCTTCCGGGTATCCCTGGTGTATGATGTGGTTGTGGATCCATCGGAAGTCGCTTCTGATCAGAGTGAGTCTCTGGTCGTCAGGCTTGTTTGCAATGGCATCGCTGTCACGGTCAAAAGAAATCATGCGACCCTCAGGAGAAAGTCTTCTGAGTATCTCACATGTATGACCGCCACCACCGAATGTGGCATCTGCGTATGTTCCTGACGGTGAGCCGATCAAAGCGGAAACGCTTTCATCTAGCAGAACTGGGATGTGGTATTCGGACATGTCAAGGCCTCCTTTGTTTAAATGCGACCCGCCAACTTCTTGCCCATCATCCGGAAGTCCTCAGGAGAGAGGCTTCCGCCTTCCAGTTCTTCTTTTGCCCAGATCTCTACTTTATAGTCCACACCGAGGAAGATGACCTCCTTTTCGATGCCGGCCTTTTCAAGTATTTCCTTTGGGATTGTGATTCTTCCTAGTTTTGCATCCGGGACGACAGTCACGGTATCGCTCATGTAGGTTCTCCAATAGCGCATATGGTCCTCATCAAAGGCAAGGTCGAGTTTGGCTCTTACTGCCTGTGACATGTTTGCCCATTCCTGCTTCGTATACATTTCAAGGCAGTTTGAATACATGTCTTTTCTGATGACGAATTCCATCTGGTCGGCAGGTACGACGCTCTTGATGCCAGAAGGAATCACGAGTCTTCCCTTGTCATCAACCTTTGCGTTATGTTTGCCGAAAAATCCAGTCATTTTCTGATAGCCATTAGTGTCGCAAAATTAGAAATAATTTTCCACTTTCTTCCACTTTTTCCCAAATTTTTCCACAATTATATCAACAACCCTGCCCTGCATTATTTCAATGCTTATTTTTATTCTTATCTTTGCCTTCATGAATACTTCTGGAAAAATTTTTCGTCTATCGGTCCTGTTTTCGATACTTTCTCTACTGATGCCTTTTACCTCTTGCAGGGAAGGGGACTCCTTATCCGGAAACGATGTGTCCGAAGCATGTAATGATACTCTTACCTTAGGGAATCCTCTTGGTTTTTGTCCTGATTCTCTGTCTGTTATGGAGGGAAATGTAAAGAACGGCCAATTCTTTTCGACCCTTCTGGGATCTCTTGGCATGTCGGCTCAGGATGCGTATAATCTGACTCAGGCATGTAGCGACATCTTTGATGTCAAGACCCTCCGCGTAGGCCAGGCTTACAGGGCGTACTACTCTCCACATCATTCCGAGGAGAGCGAAGCCCGAAGTGGGGATCTCATGTATCTGGTCTACGACCGCGACCGTTCCAGCAGCATAGTATTTTCCTGCACACCGCCGTATGATGCATGGATATATGAAAAGCCTGTGACGATAGAGCGGAAATATGCGGATGTGACCATCAACAGTTCCCTTTGGGTCGATATGCGTGCGGCAGATGTGTCTCCGCTTCTGATTGTCGGTCTTTCTGATATTTATGCATGGACTGTGGACTTCTTCGCCCTGCAGAAGGGCGACCGTTTCAGAGTCCTGTATGAAGAAAAGGTTTGTGATGGAGAAGTGATAGCAGTGGATACGGTGCGTTATGCCATATTCAGTCATGCCGGGGAAGATTTCCCTATGGTGATGTACAATCAGAAGGATGGGGGAAACGTATGGTGGAACGAAAAAGGTGAGAGCATGCGTAAAGCCTTCCTGAAGGCACCTCTCAACTACTCACGTATAAGTTCCGGATTTTCATATGCACGTAAACATCCTGTCACCCGTAAGGTGCAGCCTCATACAGGTGTGGATTATGCAGCGCCGAAAGGAACGCCGGTGATGAGTATCGGAGACGGCGTCGTTACCAGCATGAAGTATGAGGGAGCCGGAGGAAATACTGTCAGGATCAGACATAATTCTGTGTATTCTACAGCATATCTGCATCTGTCCAAATATGGTCCTGGACTTAAGACTGGTCAGAGAGTACGTCAGGGCCAGGTCATCGGATATGTTGGTTCTACAGGGCGTTCGACAGGCCCTCATCTTGATTTCCGAGTATGGAAGAACGGAACTCCTATCAACCCTCTCAAGATGGAGTCACCTCCAGCAGAACCGATCAAAGAGGAGAACAGGTCCGCTTTTGAGGCCGCACACAGGATATACAGGTCTCAGGTGGATACGATCCAGTCCCGCTCTATAGCGGCCTCCCTTTTTGAATTGCTTTAGCATAAAAGTCTTCCTGCATCGTCATGTCGAGCGACCAGCGTATTACATTGTCATGTCGAGCGACCAACGGGAGTCGAGACATCTTTATAACTTGATTTATAATTGATTGTAAATCAAGGAAACCCTATCGTAAATCGCTGAATCATCAGCGATGATGTCCTGAAGTTCTGACAGACGTGCAGCATTGTCACTCCATGGTATCCAGAGTTTGAGATAGCCCCCGCGACCGTATTTTTCGCGAAGGTGAGCGATGGCCCTTTCTATATGGCCTTCTCTGTCAAGGTCAGGATAGTGCTTTAGACCGAATTGTATTGTGCGGTGTATGATCGTATCTCCTTCGATGACTCTGTCTGCTTCAGCCACCAGCATACCGTATATGCTTCGTGGAGGGGTTTTCCCTGAAGCACGGTGGTCTTCGGCAGCCTGGGAGATGGTCTCTATTTCGTCAGAGCAGAACCATTCCCGGAGTCTGAGATCCTCACGTATTATCTTTCCGGAATCCAGATGGTGGTTCTCCCTTCCGTTGACAAGCCCGAGATCGTGGCAGGCTGCAGCAGCAAGAAGGATATCTCGTCTTACCGGTACCTCCCACTGCGAAACATCATTCCCCGATGCTTTCTCTCCGGCAATCCAGTCCGGCATCCTGTCAAGCAACTCCATGGCCTGGCTTATGACGGTCAAGACATGATCCTCCCGATGGGCCGGGTCGAAGTCCGCATATTTCAGTACTGTTTCATTATAGATATAATCCTTCAGATTACTCATATCTGTTTATCGATTTACCATTTCCCGTAATGGATGTTTTCAGGTTTCCATTTGTCCCTAGGCTGAGTCTCTCCGGCAGGATGGCCTATAGGGATGCAGCAAAGTGGCTGTACATTGGAAGGAAGTCCAAGGTAGTCATGGAGTTTCGGATAAAGGTCCGCATTCGGATATACTCCCGTCCATACGGCTCCGAGTCCGAGCGCCTCTGCGGCCAGCAGAAGATTTTCTGTAGCAGCCGCACAGTCCTGCTGCCAGTAAGGATTTTCTGCTCCGCCCATCCATGTGGTTTCTCCGCACACGACGATTGCAAGAGGAGCCTGCTTGAGCATCTGGGCATACGGAAGGATGTCTGCTATGGCATCAAGTTCTGCCCTTTCAGTAACTACGATAAATCTCCAAGGCTGATAGTTTACTGCTGTAGGTGCAGCCATGGCAGCGCGAAGGAGTGTTTCGGTCTGTTTCTCGGAAACTGGTTCAGAAGTGAACTGACGTACGCTTTTTCTGCTGTGGATGTTCTCAAGCACAGCATCGGCATTGCTGCCGGAATTGCAACATGAACTCATGGTGATCAATGTAAATGTCGCGAAGGCGATAAGTTTGACAAAGTTTTTCATTGTAATATATGTTAAGTATATCTTAAACTTTTATACAAAATGTCCCGACGAGGAAGCATTTTCTTAGATTTTCTGCTTTCCGACCGTCGGGACATTATATGTTAAAGAAGATTAATATCTGTTGAGTGGCATTCCGTTGGTCTTCATGCGAACTTGCTTTCTTACGTTTGCAAGTACTTCCTCGTATGTCTCGCGACCTTCTTCTGTCTTGCCTGCGATGAGGTCAAGGTTGGCTGCTGCGTTTGCAAGAACCTGGTCGATGAGGTTGACGATGAATTCCATGTCTTTCTCAACAAAACCTCTTGAAGTGATAGCAGGGGTTCCTACGCGGATACCTGAAGTCTGGAACGGTGTGCGTGAGTCGAACGGCACCATGTTCTTGTTGATGGTGATGTCAGCCTTTCCGAGTTCCTTCTCGGCAACCTTTCCTGTGAGTTCAGGGAACTTGCTGCGAAGGTCGATGAGCATGAGGTGGTTGTCAGTACCGCCTGATACGATCTTATATCCTCTTGAAGAGAATGCTTCAGCCATAGCCTGCGCATTTGATACGACCTGTTTCTGATACTCCTTGTACTCAGGCTGGAGAGCCTCATAGAAAGATACTGCCTTTGCTGCGATGCAGTGCTCGAGAGGACCTCCCTGGACTCCTGGGAATACGCTTGAGTTGAGAATCTGTGACATCTTCTTGACCACACCCTTAGGAGTTGTAAGGCCCCAAGGATTATCGAAGTCCTTGCCCATCAAGATGATACCTCCGCGAGGACCACGAAGTGTCTTGTGTGTTGTCGAAGTCACGATATGTGCATATTTTACCGGGTTGCTGAGCAGACCTGCTGCAATAAGTCCGGCAGTATGTGCCATGTCCACCCATAAGATGGCTCCTACCTTGTCTGCGATTTCACGCATGCGGGCATAGTCCCATTCTCTTGAATATGCAGAGGCTCCTCCGATGTTGAGTTTCGGCTTGGATTCGAGAGCCCTCTGCTCCATCTGCTCGTAGTCGATCATTCCAGAAGACTCCTTCAGTCCGTAAGCAACGGCGTTGTAAAGGATTCCGGACATGTTTACCGGCGATCCGTGGGTAAGGTGACCTCCATGTGCAAGGTCAAGACCCATGAAGGTTTCTCCTGGCTTGAGGCATGCCATCATCACGGCCATGTTTGCCTGTGCTCCAGAATGCGGCTGGACGTTTGCATACTCTGCTTCGAACAATTCGCAGAGTCTGTCAATCGCCAGTTGTTCGATCTGGTCTACAACCTCACAACCTCCGTAATATCTTGCACCCGGATATCCTTCCGCATACTTGTTTGTGCAGATTGAACCGAGGGCCTCAAGCACCTGCTCGCTTACATAGTTTTCAGACGCTATCAGTTCGATTCCCGAGGTCTGTCTGTCTTCTTCTTTCTTGATCAGATTGAAAATTTGTACATCCTGTTTCATAGAGTGTGAATTTTATCAGACTGCAAAATTAATCATTTTTTGTTTTTTGACTACCTTTGTGCCGATAACTTTTCATGATTTATGCAGAATAGGAAACTTTTGAACATAGAACTTGGCCGTGTGTCGGCGGAAGAGTACAAGGAACTGCCGGAATCCGGCCTGGTTGTCGTACTTGATAACATACGTAGTGCGCACAATGTCGGGTCTGCTTTCCGCACCTCCGATTCCTTCAAGATCGACAAGGTATATCTGTGCGGAATATGTGCTGTACCCCCATCTGCAGAAATCCATAAATCAGCCTTAGGCGCGGAAGACAGCGTAGCATGGGAACACGTGGACGATACCATGGATGCCATCCTTCGTTTGAAGGAAGACGGATATACTGTGGTGTGTGCCGAGCAGACCGTAGGATCTGTCATGCTTGACAGATTCGTTCCTGAACCGGGAAAAAGGTATGCCGTTGTCTTTGGTAATGAAGTGGCTGGAGTGCGTCAGGACGTGGTCGATGCGGCCGACTTCTGCCTTGAAATCCCTCAGTTTGGTACAAAGCACTCTCTGAATGTCTCAGTAAGCGTCGGTGTCATCCTCTGGCACTTCCGTCTGCATCTATAGCAGTCCGAGGAGTTGTGACATGAGGAAACCGAGATAGTTTCCGGCAGCATATCCTATGACTCCGATGGTGAGGCCAGGTATGAGGACATCCTTGTTCTTCATCGCAGCCGCCATCATCGGTACGAAAGGAGGCGAGTTGATATAGGTTACGGATGCGATTACCATCATATCCGAGTCTATCCTGAAGATTTTGGCGAATATGACCTGAAGAAGAAGCGATCCGAATACTGCCACAAGCAGGTATCCCAGAAGGCCTATTCCTCCTGCGAAGTCGAGTTTGCTCAAGTCTGCCATGGAGGCGACCACAATACAGAATATGTATATGAAATACATGCCGATGTCGTAACTGTAGTTCATGTCATGGACCTTCTTTATAAATGAGCAGGCAATTCCTAAAGTGGTGAGCATCAATATGAAGATGGTCATGAACATGGTTTCGGGAAGAATGAGTGCAATACCGGCAGATGCTCCTACTATCAATATCGTAAGACCGATAAGTCTTGCTGTCTGCATCATTCCTGTCCGGGTGAAAAGACCTTTATAAGGATTATCGTTGCCTTTTTCCATTCTGGCCTTTATCTCCGCCTCATCGATGTCTGTGAATGTGCCGACCGTGTTCGGCAGAAACTTTCTGAAGAGTTTTATTCCGATGGCCAGCAGGAATGACAGGTATAGGAAACTGACAAGAATGTCATATGAATTTATGAGAATATACGTTTCCTCCTTGACTCCGAGCATGGTCTTCAAGGCAGCCAGATTGATGGTGCCTCCGGTGTAGACTCCGGTGAGCATTCCTCCGACCTTAGCACCTTCAGGGATATTGCGCCCGAAGAAAAGATATCCTATGACCACGGCGGCAGCAACAGATATCATTCCGGTTATGAGTGCAAGAATCTGCGACCTTGCTCCCTTCATGTTGAATGTACACCCGAAGAGCATGAGGGGAATAGCCAATGGCACCATGGCATTGGAAAGGATTTCCTGTACGGCAGGCATCTGGTCCGGCATGAGTCCGATGTTTCCGATGATTATGCCTAGACCGTAAAGAAGAAGCACGGGACCGATCTTGCTCAATATGCTGAACCTTCTGCAGAGCCATAGCACGCCTGCCGGCAAGAGACAGAATCCTGTCACAAGAATAATCCAATTCATTAGATTCATATCGTTGGAGATTTTGATCGTGTCAAAGTTATAAAATTTTCTAAAATAATATCCGCTTTTACTAATATGACAAAATGTCAGTATTTTTCTGTTGGCACTTTGTTTGATTTTCCTCCCGGTGTCATCCTGAGGAGCCCGAAGGGCGACGTGAGGATCTTTAAAAGAAAAATTTATTAAAAACAAAACAATATGATCAGACCATTAGCAGACAGAGTAGTCATCGAGCCAAAGGCAGCCGAGACTAAGACAGCGTCAGGCCTTTATATTCCTGACACAGCAAAAGAAAAGCCACAGCAGGGAACCGTAGTTGCTGCTGGTCCTGGAAAGAAGGACGAGCCTATGGAAGTACAGGTTGGTGACGTTGTCATCTACGGAAAATATGCAGGCACAGAGGTGTCTGTCGAAGGCAAGGACTACCTTATCATGAAGCAGTCTGACATTTTAGCAATACTCTAGTATTATGGCAAAGGAAATCAAATTCAATATTGACGCACGCGCCAAGATGAAGGAAGGCGCAGATGCTCTTGCAGATGCAGTAAAGGTCACTCTTGGGCCTAAGGGACGTAATGTGTTGATCGCCAAGAAATTCGGTGCGCCTCAGGTGACTAAGGATGGTGTTACTGTTGCAAAGGAGATCCAACTTGAGGACCAGTTTGCGGACATGGGTGCACAGATGGTGAAGGAAGTGGCATCGAAGACCAACGACCAGGCCGGTGACGGTACCACCACTGCTACAGTTCTTGCCCAGGCCATCATAAATGTAGGACTCAAGAATGTTACTGCCGGTGCTAATCCTATGGACCTCAAAAGAGGTATTGACAAGGCTGTCGCTGCGGTTGTGGAGAGCCTTCGTGCTCAGAGTCAGGAAGTAGGCGAGGACTATGCCAAGATCGAGCAGGTGGGAACCATTTCTGCCAATAATGACAACTATATCGGAAAACTCATCGCTGATGCAATGTCAAAGGTGAAAAAGGACGGTGTGATCACAGTCGAGGAGGCAAAGGGAACTGAGACAGAGGTCAAGGTTGTTGAGGGAATGCAGTTTGACAGAGGATATATCTCTCCATATTTCATGACAAATGGTGACAAGATGGAGGCGGTTCTCGATACTCCATACATTCTCGTTACAGACAAGAAGATTTCGACAATGAAAGACCTCCTTCCTGTTCTTGAACCTATCGCACGCGAAGGAAAGTCTCTTCTTATTGTTGCTGAAGATGTTGATGGTGAGGCTCTTACTACTCTTGTTGTAAACAAACTCCGCGGTACTCTCAAGATTGCTGCAGTAAAGGCTCCGGGCTTCGGTGACCGTCGTAAGGAGATGCTTCAGGATATCGCTGTACTGACAGGAGGTATGGTTATTTCAGAAGAGAGAGGCTTCTCTCTTGAGAACACTACTCCGGATATGCTCGGAAAGGCAGAGAAGGTAGTGGTCACAAAGGACAATACTACGGTTGTTAATGGTGCAGGTGCTGCAGATGCTATTCAGGAGCGCGCAGACCTTATTCGCAAGCAGATCGAAACAACCACTTCAGACTACGACCGTGAGAAACTTCAGGAGCGTCTTGGCAAACTTGCAGGCGGTGTTGCGGTTCTTTATGTCGGTGCCGCTACAGAAGTGGAGATGAAGGAAAAGAAGGACAGGGTAGAGGACGCTCTCAGCGCGACACGTGCTGCTGTGGAGGAAGGTATCGTACCGGGCGGCGGAGTTGCGTATATCCGTGCTTCTGAGGCTATCAAGGACCTTAAGGGTGCAAATGAGGATGAGACCACAGGTATACATATCGTTGCCCGTGCCATTGAGGAACCTCTTCGCCAGATTGCTGCAAATGCAGGTGTGGAGGGTAGTGTGATCATCAACAAGATCCGTGAAGGCAAGGGTGATTTCGGCTATAATGCACGTACAGACGAGTATGTGAATATGTTCGAGGCCGGAGTGATCGATCCTACAAAGGTCTCACGTGTTGCTCTTGAGAATGCTGCTTCTGTTGCAGGAATGTTCCTTACTACAGAGTGTGCTATCGTAGACCTCCCTGAACCAGCAGCACCAGCGATGCCGGCAGGAGCAGGTATGGGCGGTATGATGTAAATCAAAGATTGATATATAGAGCCAGATCCGGTTGGCTGAATGATATGCAGGTGACATGCCACCCCCGGCTAGGGGGTGCCTCCCAAAGGGAGGCGGGGGTCACCGGAATACATCAGCCAACCGGATCTGGCTTTATGTGTTTCCTAATCAGTCACACCGTCAAGCAGACTTCCGTACTGATCCTGAACGGGTTGTATGCCTCCGGTATTGTCGACAATGCCCAGATTCGTGTTCTTCTCGCTGGAAGTGAACCGCATCAGCCACCAGCCGTCGTCAGCGGGCATATTGAATCTGAAAGCGGAAGGAACATTGCTCTCCAGACCTTCATGAAATCTGACAAGAGGCTTTCCCAACCTTCGGGTATCACTGTTGGAGAAGCCCTCTCCCCAAAGTTCTACCCTGCGCTGAAACCAGATCTCGTCAGTGATGCTGCGCCCCGAGGCGTCAGCGGAATAGGCAGGATCCCGATATGTCCTGACGAAATCTTCCAGCAGAGCCTTTGCCTGTTCTGCAGATCCACTTCTGGCAAGTCCTTCCGCTTGGATAAGTATCATTTCCTCCACCCTCATCATAGGCCAGTCTTCGTCATTCAATGTACCTCCGACAGAATACATTCCGAACTTTACGTTTGTGTAAGGCAGGAAAGCCATCTTGACGTTGTCGATTTCCAGAGAAGAAACGGCGTTTCCGCTCACTCCGTTCCATGTCACATATTCCAGCAGGGGCGATTCCAATGCTGTGTCTACCCACCATCCCTTTCTCACATCGCTCGAAGGAATCTTATCGTAAAGAATGTTGTTTATACATGAATATACTTGAGTTCCTGCGGAGTATCCGTCTCCTGAAAATGACCTTATCCATGCGCTTGAAGTTGCATAAGGATTCTTCAGGGATATGTCAGTAGTCATGTCGTATCCCCATATCCAGTTGTGTTCGCTGATATCGTAGAATGATGGTCTGGAAACCTCTGCGATGGATGCAGGTACATATCCGGATGCTGCCTCCGATGCATCTGAAGCCGCGAGAGCCCATTCTTCCATATTCAGATATGCGCGTGCGCGGAGGCCATAGGCCGTCTGTCTGTCTATTCGTGACTTGTCTGTCCGCACATAGTCTTCCAGATTGTTTATGGCATATGTCAGATCGTTGATGATCAATGTATAAATATCTGCTGTCGATGCCCGAGGGTTGTCTGTAAAATCAGTAGTCTCTTCTGTGACCAGGGGTACACATGGCAGATCTTTACCGCCTGCTGTATATCCGAACTGAAAATACGGCGCCAGATTAAGATATGCAAATGCCCTCATCGCACGGGCCTGTGCCAACTTATGTCTGATGGCAGAGTCTTCGGTATCGGATGGGTAAGATTTCAATATCTCGTTTGCCGCCGCTATGGTGTTGTAGGGGGCTGCATATCTTATGTAAGGATTTGCATAATCGGCATTTCTGGAAGACAGGAGTCCGCAGGCAGAGAACCAGTTATAGCCACTGTTTGCAAGTACGACATCTGCCGCTTCTATGTCGTTGGAGAATGCCATCATCACGAATCCGAAATCATCCGGTCTTGACCCTCCCAGAACACTTCCGGGAGCCCCGAGTTTTGTGTACATTCCGTTGAAGGCAGCATCTGCTCTGGATGGAATAAGGGAGTTGATCTCCTGTAGTTGTTCCGAAAGTACGATGCCTCCTTGAGGTTCCAGTTCATTCATCTGACCGCATCCGGCGATTACTCCCGGAATCAGAATATATTGTATGTATTTCGTTTTCATTTCTTTGATATTTTTAAAATACGACAGTAACGCCGGCAGTAATGGTTCTCATCGCCGAATATGATCCGCTGTTAAGGCCCGAACCGGAAGTCAGGGAACCTAAGCCCATCGAGTAACGAGGGTCCATTCCTTTGCGGGCTGAGATGACCGCTAAGTTGTCTCCGGCCACATAGATACGCAGACTTTCTATCTGCATTCTGGAAGTCATCTTGTCCGGTAAGGTGTAACCTAAGGTTATGTTATTGATGCTTAGATAGTTCGAACTTATTAGGTAATTGCTGACAGCAGTCTGTCCTACGCTGGTGTCTCCGTCCAGACGGGGAATCTCTGATGACGGATTTTCTTCTGTCCACGCCTTCAGAGCGTCCTTGTGCCATGCTGTTCCTGCTGATGGGGAAGTGTGCATCAACGCTTGGTATGTGCCGTCGTAATACCGTCCTCCGAGTTGGAAGGAGAACTGTGCTGAAAGGTCGAATCCATATGCCTTCAGACTTGTGCCGAATCCTCCGTAAAGATCGGGGAGTACCGATCCGAGTTCATATTGTGAGGCTTCAGAGAATACCTCGGTGAGAGTTGACTCTCCTGTCCATTCTCCGTACTTGTCGAGGGTCTTCCTGTACCATCGGGCCTTTCCGTTATCCGGATTCACTCCGGCAAACTGCCTCATATAGGCGTCATATAGAGAACCTCCTACCTTATATATATAGTTGCCTCCCATTATTCCCTTTTCAGATACCGAAGGGTCAAGAGACAGGATGCGGTTGCGGTAATGGCTCATGTTCAGGTTCCATGTCCATAGGAGGTCTGTCCTGTTCATGATGATACCTTCGAAAGAGAATTCGAATCCGTTGTTGACTATGGACCCTACATTTACCGGATAATAGCCTGTCGGATTTCCGGACGAAAGAGGTACATCCTTGCTGTAAAGAAGGTCTACTGTCTTTCGTGAGAAGTATTCCATGCTTCCTTTCAGAAGGCCGGAAAGTATTTCGAAATCGACTCCGATGTTGAATGAATGTGATGATTCCCAGGTGAGTGCGTCATTTCCTTTGTATGAGAGTTCTGTGGAATATTCTCCGCTCTCTTCATTGAAGGAATGGGTGTAATTGTCCGAATACGGATAGTATTTCCGTGCATGGTTGGATGACGGATAGAGGTTGTCATTGCCCTGTACTCCGTAACTTGCCTTGAGTTTCAGCATGTCGATCCACCAGATTCTTTCCATGAACCATTCCGAACTCATGAGCCATGCTGCTCCGATACTTCCGAAATTGCCCCATCTGTGACCGGGAGCGAAGCGGGATGACCCGTCGCGACGGTATGATGTACTCGCAAAATAGCGGTTTCCGTATTCATATTGTATCCTTGCCAGAAGACCTTGAGTGATGTAGTCTGCTGTGTATGAGGACAGTTGTTTTGAACTGCTGCCGTCAGCGTTGCCGAGTTCGCCTATGTACGGGTCGAAAAGATGGTCGTTCTGACCTTCCAGGAACTGTTCCTTCAGTTTGTAGATCTCATATCCGGTGAGAATGTTGAGACTATGGGCACTTCCTGAAAAGTCTGTCTTGTATTCCGCAAGATACTGACTGTTCACAGCGAATGTCCTGTCGTGACTGACATATGCCAGACCGTCTGTCGAACTTTGGGATCCGAATCTGCTGTAGAGGGCGTTGTATCTTGTATTCTCATTTGTCAGTCCGATATTGGCTGTAAGGGACAGACCTCTGACAGGAGTCAGCACAAGTCCCCATTTGCCTGTTATGAAGTCCGTGTAGTTCTGTCTGCGGTTGACTTCGTTGTCCCTTACGGCGTTGCCCACGAAAGATGGTCTTACAAAGTTGGTCTGATTCGAGTCATAGACAGCCATACCGTTTTCATACATGATCTCTCCAGAGGCATCTCGCACATACAAAGGATATATCGGTCCCATCATATTGGTGACATAAAAGACGTTTGCAGAAGATCCGTATGTGCTCGAGTACGAGGCGGTCTGTGAGTCCGAGTGGGCATAACTCATGCTTGTACTTACCTTCATCCATGGCTTTGCCTGCCAGTCCACATTTATACGTGCAGTATATCTCTGATAATCAGAATTGTTGACGATACCTCCATCGTTAAGGAATCCGACACTTCCGTAGTAGTTGAGTCTGTCCCTGCCTCCGCTTATCGAGAGGTTGTATTCCTGACGGAAGGAGTTATGGAAAGTTTCGGAATACCAGTCGTCCGGAACATAGTAATATTCTCCGTCAGAGTATCCGAGACTGGCCTTTGGGTTGAGTCGGAAGTCATTCCCGATGAACTTCTCTCCAGCGGGAATGGTAAATACTTGATATCCAAGTCCTCCGTTGTTCTGGTTGAATATATTGGCGTCAGCATAGGCATACGCCTCGGCGGGAGACTTTCCTGTATATATCTGTGAATTATACATCATCCGGTAATGTGTCTCGTAATATTGTGCAGGGTCGGAGATGATGTCATATTGGGGGATAAGGCGTGAGTTTGAACCCCATTTGGCATCGAATCGGATCTTTGCGTCTGTACTTCCTGATGCTCTTTTTGTTGTGATCAGGACCACTCCGTTCGCTCCGCGTGCGCCATAGATGGCTGATGCTGAGGCGTCTTTGAGTACGGACATGGATTCGACGTCATTCGGGTTGATGTCCGATATGGAACCATCGAACGGCATGCCGTCTACAATATAGAGAGGGGCGTTGCTCGCGCTCATTGAGCCGATTCCTCGTATGCGTATGGTCGCCCCACTGGATGCAGGGTCTCCGGATGATGAAATGACCTGTACTCCTGGTGTCGTACCTGCCAGCGCGCTTGTCACATCA
>JAZRGY010000035.1:0-21767 GCA_045644485.1 Candidatus Cryptobacteroides sp.
CACTTCCCCAGAAGGGATCGCCAGACTCGGACGCAAGGAAGTAACCGAAGAGGAAATCGTCACAGACTCGCTCTGCCGATTCGTGATGGATATAAAGTCCACAGATTTCACAGAAGCCAAGGCTGCTGCAGAAGGAACTCCGAATCTGACTGCATTGAACAGGGAATACACCCACGCTCTCTATCAGATGCGTCTTGAAAAGGGTATCGTGCAATATCCGGATGCCAATTCAACAATGAGAATCACATATGGAAAAGTAGGCGGTCTGGAGCCACGCGATGGTGTCATATGCGACTGGAAGACAACCCCTTCCGGTATTCTCGAAAAATTCAGCCCTACCGATTACGATTTCTACCTCAACGACCGCCAGTATCTTCTGTACAGTGCACGTCAATGGGGCAAATGGGGATTCGGACCTGACGGAAGCCAGATGTATGTAAACTTCCTTACCGACAACGACATCACAGGAGGTAACTCAGGCAGCCCTGTCCTCAATTCAAAGGGAGAACTCATCGGTCTTGCCTTTGACGGCAACAAGGAATCCCTCGCCAGCGATGCCCTCTGGACAGAAGGTTACAACAAATGTGTATGCGTTGACATTCGCTTCATCCTATGGACCCTCGACCGCTACGCCGGCATGACCCGCATCATCGAAGAACTTGGACTGTAACCCCGCTTCTTTATACAACTTCTTATAAACATCGACTCCCGTCAGTAGGCCCGCCTGGCAGAATCTGCTTCGCCCGTACACAGACGGGAGTCGGTCTTTCCTATCAACAGGTCTTTTGAGATTGTCATCTTTGAAAAGGCAAAGAGTTTCTTTCCAAGGTCTTTGAGGGAGGCGCCGATGTGATACACATCTTCATCCACGATCAAGAATCACTTGCTTTCCTCTTATAAGTATTATATAAGACGCGATTTCATCAGGCTGATATATCACAATTTCACCCTGACTGGTATTTTCATTCTTTGATTCTATATTTTCCATCGCCTATCTTTTTCCCTTAAAGTTCAGCATATGGGAAACACAACACAAATTTTTCACCCGATCATAAAAAACATTTTTCCGTTTTTTATCATCATCGTACTTTTCTTTGCCTTTTATTTCGGACTACCATCCCCAATGATGTTTATTTGCGTCTTAACCATATCGTTTCATACTTTAGCGGAGCATATACCTATGCTTCTGCCATGCCCAAGATATTCCGAAGGAATTTGAATAAACCTCTTTATGCCTTGTCGCTGACCACGATCTGGCCGTTCTGGACATCGACGAGGATGACCGAGTCGCGGCGGACGTGACCGTCGAGGATGGACTTGGCAAGGAGATTTATCAGTTCCTTCTGCATGAGTCGCTTGATAGGGCGGGCACCGTACTGAGGCTCGTAACCTTTAGTACTCATATAGTCCTCAAAACCTTCTGTAAATTCTACAGCCACACCATTTTCCGAGAGTTTTTCCTGCAGGTCACGCATCTGCATGCGGAGGATATCCCTGATATCGGTCTGCGAGAGAGGTTCGAACATTATGACTTCATCAATTCTGTTCAGGAACTCAGGACGGACAGTCCTCTTCAGCACTTCAAGCACCTCTTCACGACATTCGGACAACATTCTGGCTCTTGGAGATTCCTCGACTTCGCTCGGAATGACAGAAGAGGAGGTCGGAATGACAGAAGAAGCAGGAAGGACTGTAGTGGAGTCAGCAGGCCTTCCGTCAGGAAGAGGGGGAGCCGAACGTTGAGCCGCGGAGCGGATTGTATCCGAGAGGTGACTCTCTTCCTGACGGAAGGACTCCACCGGCAGACGTTCCATATAGGACTGGATGATATCGGCTCCGACATTCGAAGTCATGATCAGAATAGTGTTCTTGAAATCGACCGTACGGCCCTTGTTATCAGTCAGACGGCCGTCATCAAGCACCTGAAGAAGTGTGTTGAACACATCCGGATGGGCCTTTTCGATCTCATCAAGGAGAATGACAGAGTACGGTTTACGACGTACAGCCTCAGTCAACTGACCTCCCTCGTGATAACCGACATATCCCGGAGGCGCACCGACCAGACGGCTGACAGAATGACGTTCCTGATACTCGCTCATATCGATTCGGGTCATCATGTTCTCGTCATTGAACAGGAATTCTGCAAGAGCCTTTGCCAGTTCGGTCTTTCCGACTCCGGTCGTACCCATGAACAGGAATGAACCGATAGGTCTCTTTTCATTCTGGAGACCTGCACGCGAACGGCGTACGGCATCAGCCACAGCCTCGATTGCCGCATTCTGTCCCACTACCCTCTTATGGAGTTCCGCCTCCATGCGAAGAAGTTTCGCCCTCTCGCTTTCAAGCATTCTATGCACCGGTATACCGGTCCACTTTGCCACCACCTCCGCAACATCCTCTGGGGTAACAGCCTCCGTAATGATAGGATTCTTGATTGCGGCCTGACGTCCGGTAAGTTCATCAATGCGGGACTGAGCCTCCGCCATTCTTCCGTAACGGATTTCGGCAACCTTGCCGTAATCGCCGGCCCTCTCCGCATTATGAGCCTCAATCTTGTAATCCTCGATCTTCTGTCTCTGTTTCTGAAGTTCTGACAGGATGCTTTTTTCCTCATCCCAACGCTTTCGAAGATCATCTCTTTCCTCATTCAATGACTTCAGTTCCTCCTTTATCTTATCCATTTTCAGAGACACACCTTCACGCCTGATTGCCTCTCTTTCAATCTCCAACTGACGGATACGGCTATCCAGTTCAGCAATCGGCTCCGGCACCGAATTCATCTCCAGGCGAAGTTTGGAGGCAGCCTCATCGACAAGGTCAATGGCCTTGTCAGGAAGGAAACGGTTTGTGATGTAGCGATGAGACAGTTCCACTGCTGCTATCAGTGCATCATCCTCAATACGAACCTTGTGGTGGTTCTCATAACGTTCTTTCAGTCCTCTCATTATCGAGATGGAGGCAGCAGGAGAAGGCTCCTCCACAATCACCATCTGGAATCGTCTCTCGAGAGCCTTGTCGGTCTCGAAATATTTCTGATATTCATCCAGAGTAGTCGATCCTATAGTCCTGAGTTCTCCTCGAGCCAAGGCCGGTTTGAGGATATTGGACGCATCCATTGCACCGGAAGTACGACCGGCACCTACAAGGGTGTGGATCTCATCAATAAACAAAATCACCTCTCCATCACTGTCCACTACCTCCTTCACGACACCTTTCAGTCTTTCTTCGAACTCACCCTGATATTTTGCTCCCGCTATAAGTGCTCCAAGATCAAGTGAATAAATCTTTCTGCTCTTGAGATTTTCAGGAACGTCTCCATCCACGATCTTCTGCGCTATACCTTCCGATATAGCAGTCTTTCCTACTCCAGGCTCACCCACCAGAATCGGATTATTCTTTGTCCTCCTGCTAAGTATCTGCAACACTCTTCTTATCTCCTCATCCCTTCCGATTACAGGATCCAGTTTACCCTGCGCTGCCCTATCATTGAGATTGACAGCAAACCTGCTCAGGTTTTCATACCTATTTTCTGCCATATTTCCGTTCATTTCATTTAACATATTTTATTCGAAGACCCCTCGACTTCGCTCGGGATGACAGATGGACGAATGCAACATTAGCCGTCTGTTCTTTCGAACAAACGGCTAAAAGTCAAATTATATTCCAAACCCTTTTTTCTGACAAAATGTCAGAAGGGAGAAAACTCAATTACTCTGCTGAAGGCTCTGCAGGAACCTCTGCTGAAGGAATAGCAGCAGGGAACTCAGGAGCCGGCTCTGCCATCTCGATCTTCTCTGTATAGTCAACACCCTTTCCACCATTGTTAAGAGTAAAGGTAGAAACGATTGATACCACGAAGATGAATGCTACAAGACCCCAAGTGATCTTCTCAAGAATGTCAGTAGTCTGACGAACACCGAAAGTCTGGTTACCTGCAACGAAATTGCTGGCAAGTCCGCCACCCTTTCCGTTCTGAAGCAATACGATGAGGGTAATGAGTACGCTTGCCACGAGCACAAGCACTGTCAAAACTGTAAAAAGTGCGTTCATATTGTATTACAACTAATTTAATTCTTCAATTTTTTGAATAAGGGCTGCAAAGTAAGCATTTTTTTCTGGATTAGCCAAAATAAGTTTTGAATAAATGTTCTTGGCCTGCTGAGGATAGCCCTGTTCCAGATATATTTGTGCCAAAGTTTCAGTATAAAGATCGAATTCAATATCCTTAATGTCTTCATACGACTTTTCTTGTCTGGCCTTCGCCGCATACTTTGAGAAGACACCATCATCCGACCTGCGAACCTTGTCATAATCGTCCTGAGAAAAATAGTCACCTCCGACAACATGTACTCTTCTCTGGTCTGACGGCATCAATTTTACGAGACGTTCAGCATCGGCATCGGTCCAGTCATTGGTTACCGATGACCTTATCATGCCGGAAATCTTGGATCTGGAAGCAACATACATTGATGCTTCAGCATATTGAGCCGCACCAATATCTCCTCCCATCTTACTCATGCGTTCACACAATTCCATCCTGGCTCCACCAAACCAAGGATAAAGATTGACGACTCCCAGAAGTTCATCAAGAGTAAGTTTCTTTATATCTATATATCCCATACGATTACCAGTTTGCAACAGTGGCATTGAACATATCGTCACAAAGTTGCTCGATTATCTCTTCGCAGAGAGATGCCTCGACGGCATCCAGAGGCTGCATCGCATCAAAATCAGCATAAGCAGAAAAAGATTTGTCAGGAAAATCATCTTCAGGATACTTCCTGTTTGTGAAACTGATCTTAACCGTTACGGTAAGTCTGTTCTGAGCAGCCTGCTCATTGGCTGTGATGGCAGTAGCCTTTACATCATACCCAGTAACGGCACCAGTTATCTCCAGGTCACCGTCCATATCCACCTGCTCCAGTTTCGTCAATTTGAGAAACTTGTCCTGAAGAGCGACAGTCAGGTCATTGCTGAGAGATGGATTTACCTTAAGGGCTTGATATTCAAAGTAATTAATTGTAACGGTCTTGACATCCGGCTGAATCGACGTTCCTGTAAAAGAATAGATACCGCACGAATGAACGATAAGCATCGTCGCCGCAAGAGCCGCAACCACACCTAGAAACGATAATATTGTTCTTCCTGTCTTCATCATTTATCTGTCATCTGCTTTATTTTACGGTAAAGCGTCCTTTCTGAAATACCTAGTTCTACCGCGGCGGCCTTCCTGTTTCCTCCATGCTTGCGAAGAACCTTCTCTATCAGTTCAAGACTTGCAGTCTTTATCGACATATCCTCCGGCACCTGCTCCTGAAAATCCTGTTCTTCAGGATCTTCGTCATCCGAGATCGCATCCATGACAGGCGTTACCGGAATATCCTCAGGAGCCTGGATTGCAGGGACGGAAGGATGACCCAACCCGGCCTTGGCAACAACATCCTTAAGGTAATCGACATCCTGCTTGAGTTGAAGAAGCATCCTTATTATGGCTTCCCTTTCTCCTGCCGTCTCAGGTGCATCCTGATACGAAGGAGACTTTGCCGGCAAAAGATTAGGTTCTTCCTTAGGTATATATCGTGCCAGCACATCCATATCCACCACGCATTTGTCAGAATTAGGCGAAATCCTTGTCGCTTCGAGAGCAGAAACGGTTTCTGCAACATTCTTCAACTGGCGGATATTGCCCGGCCACCTGTACCTACGGAGCATTATGGCTGCGTCTTCAGTCAAAGTCACCTTGCTCACACCGTATTTGGCAGAGAAATCCGAAGCAAATTTACGGAAAAGGAGATTTATATCATCCTTTCTTTCCCGAAGAGAAGGCATCGTGATGGAAACAGCATTCAATCTATAATAAAGATCTTCTCTGAACTTACCCTTCGACACCGCATGCATGAGATTTACATTTGTTGCGGCAATCACTCTGACATCCGTTTTCAGAACCTTGGATGAGCCAACCCTTATGAATTCACCAGACTGGAGGACTCTCAAGAGTTTTGCCTGAGAAGAAAGCGGGAGTTCACCCACCTCATCAAGAAAAAGAGTACCTCCGTCAGCCTCCTCAAAATATCCACGACGCATCTCGTTTGCTCCGGTAAACGATCCTTTTTCATGACCAAAAAGTTCGGAGTCTATTGTTCCTTCCGGAATCGCTCCACAGTTTATTGCAAAATATTTTCCGTTCTTCCTTCTGCTGTTCTGATGTATGATACGCGGAATGTTTTCTTTTCCGACACCACTTTCTCCCGAAACAAGTACGGTTATATCGGTCGGAGCAACGGCAACGGCAATCTCAAGCGCCCTGTTGAGAGCCGGGTCGTTTCCGATGATATCGAATTTATTTTTTAATATCTGTAATTCATTATTTGTCATAACCCTGCAAAGTTAACGAAAATATGATTATATTTGCAGGTAATTTTGTAAAAACAAAACATTAATTACCATACAAAAACAAACCATTACTATGAAGAAGACAATCAAATCATTCTCTTCCATTATCCTTGCTCTGGCTGCAGTTGCATGTAGTTCACCAGCAAAGATGGCTGAAATGGCGGAAAACGTAGCAGTAGCGTCTAACCCTGCTGTTCTCGAAGTTGTCGGCGGTAAAATTGACGCTGATGTCACTGTTACTTACCCTGCGGATTATTTCCATCCAAAGGCAATCCTCGAGGTAACTCCTGTTCTCGTTTACGAAGGTGGTGAGGCAACTATGGCACCTTTCGTTTTCCAGGGTGAGAAAGTACAGGACAACTATGAAGTGGTTCCTGCTGACGGCGCAACCGTAACAAAGAAGGTAAGTTTCAACTATGTTCCTGGTATGGAGAAGTCTTACCTCGAACTCCGTGGAACTGTAAAGTACAAGAAGAAGTCTGTTGACCTCCCTACAAAGAAGGTTGCTGACGGTGCAAACACCACTTACATGCTCGCATGCAAGGATGGTCGCGTTGGTTACAAGGCTGACAACTATCAGGCTATCATCAACCAGACAGCAGAAGGTCAGGAACTTTACACAATCAACAGTTCAACTGTAAGAAACAACCAACTTACTTCACAGTCTATCAAGGATTTCCAGGCTGCTATCGACGCTATCAAGGCTAACGAGCGCCAGACTATCGTAAGCACAGACATCGTTGCTTACGCTTCTCCAGACGGAAAAGAGGATCAGAACAACAAACTTTCCGACAACCGTTCAAAGACTGCTGAGAAGGCTTTCGGAAAGGTTACAAAGAAGCATTCTTATGAGGCTCCTGTAAACGTGAAGAGCATCGGTGAGGACTGGGAAGGATTCCAGGAACTCGTTGCTAAGTCTGACCTTGAGGACAAGGATCTCATCATCCGCGTACTTTCTATGTACAGCGACCCAGCAGTTCGCGAGAAGGAGATCAAGAACATGTCTGCAATCTACAAGACTCTCGCTAAGGAGGTTCTTCCAGAACTTCGTCGTGCAAGATTCATCGCTAACGTAGAGTTCACAAACTACACAAGCGAGGAACTCCTCGACCTCATCAACAGCAATATCGACGTACTTGACGAGGAGGCTCGTCTTCGTGCCGCTACTCTCGTTAAGGAGAACAACGTAAAGGCTACTGTTTACAAGAAGGCAGTGGAGAAATTCGCAAGCGCACGTGCACAGTACAACCTCGCTGTCACTTACGTGAACATGAACGATCTTGCTAAGGCTAAGGCAGAACTTGCTAAGTGCGAGAAGGACGGCGACGTTTACAATGTATATGGTGTTATCGCTCTCCGCGAGGGTGACAACAAGGCTGCAGCAGACAACTTCGCTAAGTCTAAGACTGAGGCTAGCGTTGAGAACGCAGCAGTTCTTGACATCCTTAAGGGTGACTACAAGGCAGCGGCTCAGAAACTCAACGGCAAGAAGACATTCAACGCTGCTCTTGCACAACTCCTCGTTGGCAACAACGCTCCTGCAGCATCATTTGAGTGCGACTGCGCTAAGTCAGCATACCTCCGTGCAGTAGCAGCCGCTCGTCAGGGCAAGGCTTCTGTTGTAAAGGCTGAACTTGAGAAGGTTTCTAAGAACGAGAAACTCGCTCAGAGAGCAGCAAAGGACGTAGAGTTCGCACAGTACAGATAATCTGAAACAGACAGATATCAATACAAAACAGGCTGGTCCATGCGGGCCAGCCTGTTATTATTTTATTATAGTTCCAGACCTATTTTCGAGCGAATCCTATCGAATGGATCTCACATACAGATCGGCCGTCCACATCTGAGGCAACCGTCAGATAAATCGCGTGCTTGCCACTGAAAGCAGTAAGAGGAGAAACATCGGCCTTAATGCTTCTGACCTTGCCTGGCATCTCCTTCTGCACCCTGATGCTTCCTACTTTCTTTCCTCCGCACTCAACCCACGGACTGTCGACCATGATATCGATGGTGCCATCCACACCTTCAGGAAGAATACCCAGTTCGAGTTCCAGACCTGCCAGACCTTGAGTCTTATCGAAGTTGAAATACTTGTAACCGACAATCGATCCGTTGGTGTTGTTGACCACTGTATTGGAGTTGACCTTGAGGTCGTAAGGGTCCTCAACACCTGATGTATCCTGACGTAATGCCTTTACATACGAACCGGAGAATACGAAATTAGGATACTCCTGCCTTGCTCTTTGAGGACCTGTATACCAGCATGCGATACCGGCAGAATATGTGCGTAAAGGATCCAATCCATCGATTGCAAAACCCTCCGAGGTGTATTCTCCCTCTGAAATCATGACCTTTCCTCCCGGACCCTCGGTTACATTGACTTCGATAGGAGCCACCATCGCCTGACGAGAGAATTCATCAGTACCGCACTGACGGTGATAGAAAACATACCATTGTCCTCCGACTTCCAGGATACCGCCGTGGGTATTTCCGCCCGGAGTAGCCGTCTCGATTATCTTACCACTCGGATTCTCTGTACGGCCACGACCATCTATTATAGTACCTCCGTATGTAAATGGCCCTAAAGGTGAATCAGACCACGCATAAGCCAATGTATAGTTGGTAGACGGAAGACCGAATTCTCCATCTTCTGTCCAACGGCTGTATACGAACACATATTTGTCCTTGATCTTACGCATCGACGACGCCTCAAAGAAGCGGAACACCCCTTCCTGGTTTCTGGCAGATACCATATCTGTCACTATTTCTGTGCCTGGCTTTACTGTCGCCATGGTCTGCGGGTCGAGTTCAGCACCATATGACCTCTCGAAACCCCAGTACCCATAGACCTTTCCGTCATCATCGACAAATACCGCCGGATCAAAATCCAGGACGCCCACAGTTCTTGAAGGATGCTGAGGATCCCAGTTACAGACCTCGAACGGGCCGTCAGGACGGTCAGATTTAGCGACCATATTCTTTCTTCCAGGAGCCTGATTATTAGGGAAAAGATAGTAGACATTCTTCCCGTCTTCAAGCCTTACAGTCATATCAGGTGCATAAAGAATATCACCCTGATGATTGTCATACAGCCAGTTACCCGCCGCATCCTTTCTTGATTCAAAGATGACTCCGTCATATCTCCATGCGGTAAGATCATCTTCCGGTGCAGACCATACCACCTGCTCACGGCCGCAGTATTTATCAATAAGGGAGTCATGTGATCCATACACATATACTCTCATCTTTCCCGGATTGTCCGGATCTTCAAAGAGATATGGTTCTCCGTCAGGAATGTATTCCCAAAGAGGAAGATATGGATTCTGTGCCAATGAAGTAAAGCATGCCAGCGTAGAAGCCAGCATGAAAATAGAAGCCTTTTTCATGTCTTATTTATTTTTGAAGGAGATCTTTTGCAATAGAGAACACACGCACTGCCGCCCACCCCATAAGAATAAGATAAAGTCCAAGGTAGAGTTTTGACATCTGGGTTTCAATACCGGCACGTACGTGCAATATCATAAATACAGCAAGCACGACAAATGCTGCAGCCATTATCACAAGGCGGAAAATCTTCATGAATCTGCTTTCCATAATGAATGTGTTTTGGGGTTTGAATGGTAAAGATAGCCAATTTTATTATTTTTGCATCCGCTATGGCAAAGAAGATAGAAAAGACAAATGCTGCCAGACTTCTGGATAAGGCAGGTATTTCATATAAACTTATTCCTTACGAATTCGACGAGAACGACCTCGCCGCACAGCACGTCGCTGACAGTCTGGGACAGAATATTTCAAGAGTATTCAAGACCCTGGTTCTCCATGGGGACAAGACAGGACATATCGTTTGCGTCGTACCTGGAGATGGAGAGGTAGACCTGAAGGCTTTGGCAAAGGTATCCGGCAACAAGAAGGTAGAGATGATAGCAATGAAAGATCTGCTCAACGTGACCGGATATATACGTGGAGGATGCTCGCCCATCGGGATGAAAAAGAGATTCCCGACATATTTCCATTCAACCGCCCTTTCTTTTGAAACCATCTATGTCAGTGCCGGAGTGCGAGGGTTGCAAATAGAAATTTCCCCTGCCGACCTGATAGGATTCGTCGGAGGGGAAATCGCTGATGTCGCTTGTTTTTAAGAGCGTAATTATCTGCTTATAAAGAACTTTTCCAGAGTCTGAGACACGTTGATCATAAAATCACCCATAGTCTCAAGTTCGCTGACGATATCCATATAATATACACTGGTCTGATAGTTCTTTCTACTATTCTCAAGTTCCTCTATTTCAGAGTCCCTCAAATAGTTTCTGAGATTGTTTATGCGGTCTTCCGCATTGTATGCATTGGATATTCCTTCGAGGCTACCGTCATGAGCGGCAGTCAGATTGGTGATCATGGCATCATATGCGTATTCCACCGCAGAGGTCATATCCTCGAGTTTCCTTACAGTCTCCTGATCGAAAGTCTTCTTATGGATATTTCTTCTCGACAGGATACGGCTGATAGATTCTCCTGAATCACCAAGTGACTCCAACTCTCCTATGATCTTATACATAGCCTTTATCTTGAGAGATGTCTCTTCACTGATGTCACCCGCTGAAACTGCATTAAGGAATGATGCTATCTCATATTCTATACGGTCGGATATTTCTTCATACTTGACCAGTTTTGCTCGAAGTTCCTCGAACTTATCGGAATCTGTTTCTCGAATCGCTGCTCTCGCATAAGCAAGACCGTTCTTCGAGATCTGAGCAAAATGTATGATCTCGTCAAAAGCCTGCTCTGTAGCCAGTTCTGGAGTAGCAAGAGGTCCGGCAGAGATATATTTAAGCCTGAAGGTCTCATTTTCCTGATTCTTTGGAGCCTTGATGATCCAAACGACAGCCTTCTCAATATATCTGGTAAACCATATAAGTATCAATGTATTGATGGTATTGAAAAGGGTATGCAGCATTGAAAGTCCATACAAGGCGGCTGTCGCATCGGGAGTATTCTGTCCACCGACAGCAAAGCCTTCGGCAGCAGGATTAGGTAGTCCAAACATCTCTATGATCTTTCCGACCAGAGCAAGAAACGGACGGAAAAATATCAAGGCCCAGATTACACCGAATACGTTGAATATGGTATGTGACATTGCCGCCCGCTTTGCCTGAGTGTTTCCTACAGCAGCAGCGATGTTCGCAGTAATGGTCGTACCTATATTCTCACCAAGAACCATCGCACATGCCATATTGAAAGGAATGAATCCCATGCTGAGCATGATCAGGGTTATGGCCATTGTTGCAGATGAAGACTGAAGAACAAGCGTAAGTACAGTACCGAATACAAGAAATATAAGAACAGAACCGAAACCATGTCCAGCCCATGATCTTACGAACTCAAGTACCTGTGGGGTCTCGTTTAGATCCGGAACAGATTCCTTCATAAATGAAAGTCCGAGGAAAAGAAGGCAGAAGCCGACAATCAGTTCGCCGATGTTCTTACGTTGGCTTTTCTTGGAATTGGAGAAGATGAAGCCAAGGAGCATCAACGGTACTGGAAGAATCCATATATCTGCCTTGAATCCGAGCCATGAAACAAGCCATGCTGTCACAGTGGTACCGATATTTGCTCCCATGATGACACCGATAGCCTGTGCCAGGGTAAGAAGGCCGGCATTCACGAAACTTACAACCATTACGGTTGTTGCAGACGATGATTGGATTACGGATGTTATTCCGAGTCCCGTAAGGACACCTTTGAAAGGATTTGAAGTCATCGCAGAAAGAAGACCGCGAAGACGGTCTCCGGCTGCTTTCTGAAGCCCGGAACTCATCAGGTTCATTCCATAAAGGAACATTCCCAATGCACCGAATAAAGTAAATATTTGCAATATTCCCATTATGTTATGCTATTTGATTACCAATAAGATACCATGTATAACCGATGAAGCCGGCAAAAAGTAGAACTCCCTCATATCTTTCTATCTTGCAGTTCTTTCCGAATACATAAAGAACACCGACAGATAAAATCATTACCATATAATCGACAATTGTTATACCGGTCGATGTAAGAGGCGTTACCTGCGAACAGAGACCGAGAATCAGCGCAATATTGAATATGTTTGAGCCTACAACATTTCCAAGGGCCATGCTGGTGTTCTTCTTCAGCGCTGCTGCAATGGATGCCGCCAACTCTGGAAGAGATGTTCCGCATGCTATCAATGTCAGTGAAATGAAAGCATCGTTCACGCCGAATGATTTGGCAATGAGGACAGCATTGTCTACGAAGAAATCGCAACTTGTTATAAGTACTGCAAGTCCTCCTGCAACCTTGGCTATGGCAATCCACAGCGGACCTGTTTTCTCCTGTGACTTGTCCTCCATAACCTGCATCGGCTTCGTCTTGACATCACGATAGAAAGACACCCCCATAAATGCAGCAAACATCAGAAGGAGGAGTATGCCGTCAAATCTGCCTACACATTGTGCTGTACCTGTGAAGAAATTGAATGACAGCAGCATAAGCAAGACTGATATTCCTAAGCAGACGGGTATTTCAAATCTGAGGTTCTGCCTGTCAAAGTTGACAGGAAAGAATATCGCGGTGAGTCCAAGAATGCCCAATATGTTGAATATATTGGAACCTACTACATTACCTATGGCCACATCGGCATTTCCGTCAAGGGCTCCCATAAAACTTACTGTAAGTTCAGGCGTAGATGTTCCAACTCCAATAATTGCAGCCCCTATGACAAAATCAGAGACCTTGTATCTTCTGGCAATGGACACTGATCCGGCAACGAGAAAGTCCGCGCCGAATACAATGCCCGCCAGAGAAATTAAAAGAATGACATATTCCATGGTTTAGAATCCTACGAAAACTAGCATAAGGTATGCAAGCACAATACCTACTACACCGGTTATTACTCCGACTATCGCCATCTGCTTGGTATTGATGATTCCAGTGGAATGTGCCAGGGCATTAGGTGGGGTCGAAATCGGCAGGATCATGGCAAGAGAGGCACACATTGCTACCCCTACGACAAGTGACTTAAGACCGCCAAGGGCAATGAAAGACTCTTTTGCTGTAGGGTCGTCAAGGAGAGCAGTACCTACTACCGCAAGAATTGGAACGATAAGGTTTGCTGCGGCTGAATTCGAAATGAAGTTCGAAAGAATCCAGCAGATAAGTCCACCGGCAATCATAACTACCAGAATGTTCCAAGATGCAAAAGGAACTGCATTGATAAGGGCTGCAGCAAGACCGGTCCTATTGAGTGCTGTTCCGAGCGCAAAGCCACCCGCTACCATCCAGAGTACACTCCAGTCTATCTCCTTCAGGTCATCTTTCGAGAAGACTCCGGTTGCCGTAAATACCGCAAACGGAATGAGAGCAACAATGTTTGAACTGATTCCCAATACACCCTCAAACATCCAAAGAAGAATCGTAATGACGAAAGTGATGCTTACAATTATCTTGTCTCTTTTAGAAGCATTGCTTGTCCCCTCTATCTTAAGTTCGATCCTATCGGTCTTGAATGGGAACAGCACGAGAAGAAGTACCCAGGCAAGGAAGAGCATGATAAGGACATAAGGAACCATCCTTAACATCCATGAGAGGAAGTCGATCTCTATTCCTGCATTCTGCAAGGCTCCGAGAGCGATTGCGTTAGGAGGAGTTCCGATTGGGGTACCCATACCACCGAGATTCGCTGCAATAGGAATTGCGAGAGCAAGTCCCACCTTGCCTTTTTCATCCTTTGGAAGAGTAGCAAGCACAGGAGCAAGGAATGTAAGCATCATCGCTGCTGTTGCTGTATTGCTCATGAACATCGAAAATACGCCGATGATAAGAAGGAAGGCAAGAAGAACCCACTTCGGTTTCTTGAAAGGTTTCAGGAGCGTTCTCGCAATTGCTACATCAAGGCCAACCTTGGAAGCAGCGATCGCAAGGACAAATCCTCCGAGGAAGAGCATGATTACCGGATCAGCGAAAGCCGCCATGATGGATTTATAGTCTACAAACGTACCTGCACCTTCATACATAGTGAAGCCAAGGCCCTTGTTTGAGATGGTGAGGAGCATGATAACCATTGAAACAACAGAGGTTGTCCAGGTAGGGATTACCTCGATGATCCACATGAGAGCAGTGAACACAAAGATTGCTATGGTTCGCTGCATTACCGGAGTAAGGCCATCAATGCCGAAAAATGAAGTTGGCACAGCCCATAAGAAGATTGTAATCGCAAGGACGATGCCGAGCGCAATCCTATTCTTGTTTGAAAGTTCAGTTGTACTCATATTATAAATGAATTTTGGGGGTTCATTATTTCAATAGTTTCTCAATCTTTCCTGTTTCATATTCATAGATCTTAGAGCAAGGCTCATATCTGTATGGAACATATTCGAAGAGTTGCATATAGGCCTTGCCGGATGCCTTGCTGAAGTAGATGTCCAACTTGAGGGCATTGCCTTTTTCCGATTCGTTCAGATCTATGGATTCCGGATCGGATTCAAGAGCATTGGAGATGGCTGAATTCATAGCCTGCAAAAAATAATGTTCCTTCAACTGAAACCTTTCTCCGCTTTCAGCATCCTTATATCCAGTCCTGAGAACAAGAGCAAGGACAATTCCTGCGAAGATCATGAAGAAGCCGGCAATATTGATTCCCGCTCCGGTAGGAAGCGCAACAAGGACTGAACCGAGGACAATAAGTGAGGTAAATATTACGATATCTTTTATAGAGCGGACTCTGACAAATTTCTTTTCCATTTTGTTTATCATTTAGTTGTTGACACGTTGTGACTATTGGGCCTGCCGACGCTCCGACAAGCATGCTGAGCATATGCACAAGAATCTGCATATGCACCTGCAACGGCATCTTCCAGAATATGGAAAATGTCGCATTGAGTTCTGACATGTAATATCCTAAATGATAAGTTTACCCAATGAGAGAAGCCTGAAAGACGGCTCTACAAGAGATGAGTGGATAATTATGGATTTTCTCTGTACGAAATATCTTATGCCGGCATTGATTACCTTACCGGATTTGGTGAATTCCAGATTGTTTCTGTGCGTGCCGGTAGTTCTTCTTGGAGCACTCTGTACACGATGCGAACCGGCAAATGATACCTGACGAGGAAGACACAGTTCTGATTCCGATTCTGAAATCTCAGTCTGACACGATGTCTCCGAGAGAGACATGACTTCAGACACCTCTTCCGCAACTGTGGATACATATCTCTCCTCACAGTTCCAAAAGGCAAATGCCACAATAACAGGAAGCAGGTATTTCAGTAGTTTTTTCATTTCGAAGAGCAAATATAGATATTTTTATTGCAACCGCAACACAAATGAAATGCCAACCACTTTCGGTTCTCATCCCACATAACACAGAAAGGAAGTCTTGCGACTTCCTTTCTGCGGTGAGAGCGGGATTCTTCGCTAAGGCTCAGCGACTTCGTCGATTACGAACCCTGGGGTTCTCATCCCACATAACACAAAAAGGAAGTCTTGCGACTTCCTTTCTGCGGTGAGAGCGGGATTCGAACCCGCGGTACGGTTACCCGTACGTCAGTTTAGCAAACTGGTGGTTTCAGCCACTCACCCATCTCACCAAAACTGCCTGCCTCACTTGACAGGACTGCAAATATAGGTTAATTTTAATGATTCACCAAATAAAACTTAAAAATCAGCAATCATCGCATGATGAACAGTGTTGAATACAGCGACCCTATAAACGCCCAAGTCATTGTTTTACAACACATTAAATACACAAGGGTAGGTTAATTCAACCCACCCCGCCCAACATAACAAACAGACTATCAAACATTTAGATGCTAAGCATCTGAATTAACCCCTGGAGAATAAATTCAAAACGTGCCGACATTAGAAATATCCATACTGTTTTTCGTCACTAAAAAATCATATTTAGTCACTTTTTTCTTTTTTTTAAAGTCATTCATCATGGTTTCTGATAGATTTGTACATGACATTCTATGTCTTTACCATATAATTTAGACATCATTATGAAAAGGAGAAGATTCAGTGCAGATGGAGTCATGCATGTCTATCAAAGAACACATTGGGGATTTAATTTGTTTTATTCCGCAGAAGATTTCCTGGTATTCTACACAATAGTTTCTATACAGGTCAAGAAGACCGGAATATGTCTTCTTGGAATGTGCCTGATGATTGATCACATACATCTGCTGCTTTCTGCTGATAATCTTGAAACGATGAGCAGATTCATATCTGCATATACTTCTTTATATGCAAGAGAATTTAATACACGCACAGGAAGAGAGGGACCGTTGTTTGAAAGCCCATACGGATGCGCTGTCAAACTGGATCTTAAGAAGATCCGTTCATCCATAGCATACCTTTACAATAATCCGGTAGAAAAACACCTTTGTAAAAAAGCAGAACAGTACCGATGGAATTTTCTGTCGTATTATGAACTGCCGTTTCGGATGGGCCATTCCTCGTATTCCCGAAAACTTAAAAGGTCAATGAATATAGTAGAAGACTCATATAAAAAAGGAAGATACTTGAACTATAGACTTTTATACAAAATAATGGAAGGATTGGACATAAATGAAAAAAACGGACTCAGGGAGCATATCATAAGAACTTTCTTTCCTTTTGAAAAGAACAGGTTAATAAGTTACTATGGTTCATACAGAAGTATGCTCACAGCGATCAATTCCAACACCGGAAGCGAATATGACATTCCTGAAACCAATTGGTGCAAATCTGATAAGCCATACAGAGAAATATTGTCATATATCAAGAGAACGGGAATAGAAGACATGCACACTATCTTGACCATGTCTTTGGAAGATAAATACAGAATAATGTCACTTCTGCAAAAGAATACATCCGCATCAAGTATTCAGATTATGAAATTTCTACATATTCCCTCAAACACAACATCACCCAAAGGCCTGAAATAGACAATATTACATAAAAAAGGGTAGGTCAAAATCACCTACCCTTAAACATATAAAACATTATCAGTCACTATTTTGACTGAAATCACTTCTAATTATTGCTTTGCGATGTTTTCGCGCATTTCAGTATCAGCCTGGATATTCTTCATCTTATAGTAGTCCATAATGCCAAGATTGCCTGTACGGAATGCCTCTGCCATTGCCAACGGAACTTCAGCCTCTGCCTCAATCACGCGGGCACGTGCCTCCTGAGCCTTGGCCTTCATTTCCTGTTCGAGAGCGACAGCCATTGCACGACGTTCCTCAGCACGGGCCTGAGCAATGTTCTTGTCAGCCTCAGCCTGATCCATCTGGAGAACTGCACCAATATTCTTTCCTATGTCGATATCAGCGATGTCGATAGAGAGAATCTCGAATGCTGTACCCGCATCAAGTCCTTTGTTCAGAACCACTTTTGAGATGCTGTCAGGATTCTCAAGAACAAGTTTGTGACTTTCTGCCGAACCGATAGAAGATACGATACCCTCACCTACTCTTGCAAGAACGGTCTCTTCTCCAGCACCACCGACAAGTTGCTTGATATTCGCACGCACTGTCACACGAGCCTTGGCGATCAACTGGATACCATCCTTAGCAACCGCTGTAACAGGAGGTGTATTGATTACCTTAGGATTCACAGACATCTGTACGGCCTCAAACACGTCACGACCTGCAAGGTCGATCGCAGCAGCCATCTTGAAATCAAGGGAAATATTGGCTTTATCTGCAGAAATAAGGGCATTGACAACCTTAGGCACATCTCCTTTTGCGAGATAGTGAGCCTCAAGTTCATTTGCATAAAGGGTAAGACCAGCCTTTGTTCCTGTAACCATTGCCATCACTATGGTATTTGGAGAAACACCTCTCCAGCGCATGAGGACCAGTTGGATAAGGGAAATGCGCACACCTGATATCAAGGCCTGGAACCACAAGGTCACAGGGAAGAACCAGAGGAAGATCACGAGACCTACTATAGAGACCGCGATCCATACGATAATCATTGCGTCCATAATATTCAGTTATTTTAAGATTTCTATAACGGCTTCACATATATCCTGTTGTCTTCTATAAGGACAACTTCGACATCAACACCAGGATCTACCAGACCTTCAAGAGCCTTTACTTCTGCTGTGTTGTCGCCGAAACGGACAGTTCCCATAGGAGCAAGTCTCGTAACAGCCTTGCCTTTATCTCCGACAGACAATATAGAGGATTCAGAGGACACCGCCTTTGACTCTATGTTTGTCTCGAGGGTAAGTCTTTTCCATGTCTTTGCTCTGAGCACCCATACAGTAAGAGCGACTATAAGTACAACGTTTACGGCTGTAACGATGGCCCCTGCTGTCGTTCCCATCTGAGCAAAAGCATAGTAACAGGAACCGCCTAAAGAAAGAAGTCCCAACACACCGGCAAAACCGACACCAGGAATAAGAAGGACTTCAGCAAAGATAAGCACCAGACCGACAAGAATCAATGTAACAATGAATCCCATTATTTTGTTCTATTTTTACACACAAGACCAACAAAGATAAGTTTTTTATCTCTTAGGAGCAACATACTTTCAATAATTTGATACATCTGAATACAAAGAGGTTCGCCTTATCTGAAAATATATTGCTACTTTTGTAAAAGTAAGTAATCAACTCACATAATTGATCATGAAAATCTTCAGAATTCTATTTTTCACATCAGTATTGACCATGCTGGCATCATGCCAGGGTCCGGTAAAACCGGAAAACACAGATGGTCATCAGTTGTGGTTCTATTCCATGGACAAGGACGGAATGAACCTTTCTCAGGAAAAGACCACAATGGCCATCGCAAACAACGAAATCCAGGAATACTGGAAAGGTAAGCAGACAGTTTCATTCAACGTGCTTGAAGCAAAGGAAGAGGAACTTGGCAACGAAGGATACCGCATAGTTTTCGGCAATGACGACATCGCGATCGAGTCAAACACCGAGACCGGAGTTCTTTATGGAACATATGACCTTCTCCGCAGACAGGAAACTGGCAAACTGCTCAAGACAGGAAGTATAACAGAAGTACCGGTATATCAGTACCGTGTACTCAACCACTGGGACAACCCAGACCTTACGGTAGAGCGCGGATATGCAGGACAGTCCCTCTGGAAATGGGAGAGCCTCCCACAGACAATCCTCCCTGTATACGAGGAATATGCACGTGCAAACGCTTCACTTGGCATCAACAGCACAGTGCTTAACAACGTTAATGCAGACCCTATCATACTTACTCCTGAATACCTGCAGAAAGTAAAGGTTCTCGCAGACATCTTCCGCCCATACGGACTCAAGGTATTTCTTTCCATCAACTTCGCTTCCCCAAAGCGCATCGGAGGTCTCAAGACATCAGATCCTCTTGATAAGGATGTGGTAAAGTGGTGGAATGACAAGGCTGCAGAGATCTACTCCATCATTCCTGACTTCGGAGGTTTCCTTGTAAAGGCAAATTCGGAAGGACAGTCTGGTCCTCAGGATTACGGCCGCACTCACGCAGATGGAGCAAACATGCTCGCTGACGCTGTAAAACCTTTCGGCGGCATCGTGATGTGGAGAGCATTCGTCTATGACGCACAGGCACCTGACAGAGCGATGCAGGCAAGTCTCGAATTCGTTCCATTCGACGGAAAATTCAGAGACAACGTAATCATCCAGATCAAGAACGGTCCTATCGACTTCCAGCCACGCGAACCTTTCAGCCCGCTCTTCGGACAACTTGAAAACACTACAGTGATGGCAGAAATGCAGATTACACAGGAATATCTCGGACACTCGAACCACCTCGTGTATCTCCACCCTATGTGGAAGGAATGCCTCGACGCGGATACATATCAGAAAGGCGAAGGTTCGACCGTACGTGACATCACAACAGGAAAACTCCACAACCGTCCTATAAATGCCATTGCCGGAGTTACAAACATCGGAGACAGCACAAACTGGTGCGGTCACCATTTTGCACAGGCGAACTGGTATGCATACGGACGTATGGCTTGGAATCCGGAACTCACATCAGAGGAAATCGTTGACGAGTGGATCAAGCAGACATTCACAGACGATCAGGATTTCGTCAATCCTATAAAGAGCCTCATGCTCGAATCACGCGAGAACACAGTACGTTACGAAATGCCTCTCGGACTTCACCACACATTCGCCGGTGCAGGCCATTATGGTCCGGGACCATGGGAAGGAAGCATCCGTCCTGACTGGTCTCCTATGTACTACCACAAGGCTGGAGCGGACGGAGTAGGTTTTGACCGTACAATGAAGGGCAGCGGCAACACCGGTCAGTATCATGAGCCTCTTGCATCAATGTACGACAATCCTGAAACATGCCCTGAAGAACTCATCCTCTGGTTCCACCACCTCCCTTGGGACTACAAGATGAAGAGCGGCGAAACCCTTTGGGACACACTCTGCCATACATTTCAGCAGGGTATAAACGCGGCTGCAGGATATATCGACACATGGGCAGAAGTTCGTGACCATGTAGATGAAGAGCGCTGGAATGAGGTAAACATCAAACTCGTCCGTCAGGCGAAAGACGCCCTCTGGTGGAGAGATGCAACCATGATGTATTTCCAGACATTCTCAAATCTTCCTATTCCGGAAGACTGCAGCGAACCTCAGTACACATTCGAGGAACTTCGCAACTACCGTCTCAGAATTTCAAACTACGAGACACCGGACCCTGAAGTACTTCCAGAATACGACCTGAGCAGACTCTAAAAGTCTTCATACACAAATAAAACGACCGTGGTCGAGCGAAGCATTTTTCTATGCTTCTGCGAAGCGAACCACGGTCGTTTTATTTTACTTTATTTATAATCGATTATTTCTGAGGTATCTCCGTACAAGTGACTTCGCTTAAGCCCATGGCACGGACAAAACCGGCAAGTTTATCTGCTGTTTCCTTATCAGAAAACGGTCCTATCACATAAACCTTTGTGCCGTCTTCCTTCTCCACACGTGCAATATCCTTCCCCGGAACCTGCTGCTTTACTCCTTCTGCCATGGTAGCATCAAGTTCACCACTTCCTGTCTCTATGCGGACTTCATAAAAAGCAGGCTTCTTCTTAGCCTCAAGAGTCCTGGCCTTGGATACTGTCAGTTCTTTTCCATCATTGAAAGCAACGATGAATGCACTTCTGAACCCAACCTTTTTCACAGAATTGAGATTGGCAAGAACATCAGCATATGTTCTGAATACACCCACCCTATAAATATATTTCCCGTTAGCAGTCTTCGTTTCAAAGACAGGACTCAAACCTTTCAACTTAGACACTGACACAGGTGCCGAGGTAGAAAATATCTGTATCTGATATACAAGTCCGGCCGGCAGGGTATTATCCTCTGCAAACTGTCCTTCATCCATAATCTT
>JAZRGY010000036.1:0-5041 GCA_045644485.1 Candidatus Cryptobacteroides sp.
GCCTTGGATGTGCATTCACGCCTAATATGCGGGGGCTCAGAGGTCATTGAGCCGGATTACAGAATAGCAGCCACGAGTGTCAGCAAGATAGAGGCATTCATATCAGCCAATGGCAGTGCGGTACTGAAGTCACCACTATCCGGCAGCGGGAAAGGTATCCGTTTTGTCAGAGAGAGGCTTTCCGAGAGCGACGAAGGATGGTGCAGGAGGACACTTGACAAACAGGGTTCTGTGATTGTTGAACGACGATTTGAGATAATAAAGGAGTGTGCCATGCTCTTCGAATGCCATCATGAAGGGATCGATTTCATCGGTTATTCCCTGTTCGAATCCAGGAACGGTGCTTACAGCAGAAACATCCTTGCCAGTAACGAGGATATTGAAGATATGATTGCCGGATATATCCCTCGGGACACGCTGATTGCTATCCGCGACAATCTGACAGCCATCCTGTCCGATACCCTTGTAGGACATTATGAAGGATTTCTCGGCGTTGATCAGATTATCTGCCAGACTGCCTCCCCTGTTTTTATACCCGTCTCGGAAATCAATCTCCGTATGACGATGGGGCTCATTGCAAGGAACCGATACGACCGCTTCGATGGGAATCGATGACGAATTTATGCCACCTTTCTTTTGACTCGCACCTAGAATCACATCCTATCTGAGCAATATTTGTATGTGACATTAGAAATGGTTTTGTGCCTTACTTTGCCACCAAGGTTTCATAATCATCAGTTTTTTCGTATATTGCGCAAAAATAACACTATTATGAACCGAAAGATTATTACCGTGGCGATTTCGCTACTTGCTGCTTTGACGGCATCTGCCCAGCAGTCGAATGTAAACCTCAGTTATAACCCTCAGAAAGATACCGAAGGCTTAATCCCCTTCAGCGCGAATCTGAATTCTCCTCAAGTAAATGATGACCAGACCGTCACTTTCCGCCTAAGGGCACCTCAGGCGGAGTCAGTAGCCCTCTCGGGTGCAATGACCACAGTAATGGGAGTCCGTGGAAACATTCCTTTCACCAAAGGTGAAGACGGCATCTGGACCCTCACCATCGGTCCTCTCCCTGTGGACATGTACCAGTACAATCTGGTTGTTGACGGTGTCAAGATGGCTGATCCGAATAACACATATGCATCCTTTACTGCGATGCCTCCTTACAGCGAACTTATCGTCCACGGCGACGGCCCATCATGGTGGGACGCCAAGGATGTGCCTCATGGAGCCATCACACGTCATATCTACTACAGTCCTGTCACCGAAGGACAACGTGAACTCTATGTATATACCCCTCCTCAGTATAATCCAAAGAAGAAATATCCGGTCCTCTACCTTATGGGAGGTAGCGGCGAACTTCCTTCAAACTGGATGTATGACGGACGCGTGAACTTCATCATGGACAATCTTCTGGCAGAAGGAAAAGCAGAACCGATGTTGATCGTACTTGTGAACAATCAGGTCGTTCACCGCAATCATCCTCAGCACGCCGATCTTACTTTCGACATCATGGAGCGTGAATATCGCGAGGCTGTCATCCCATTCATCGACAGCCACTACAAGACCATCGCAAATCCTCACGGACGTGCCATTTCCGGCCTTTCGATGGGTGGTCGCCACACTATGTTCGTAGGTCTGAAGTCTCTTGACCTCTTCGCAAACTTCGGTGTCCTCAGCGCAGGTGACAACACTCCAGAGAAGACCCTCGGCGAATTCCTCAATGATCCTAAAGCCAACGAGAAAGTGGATTATCTGTTCATCGGACAGGGAGGTGATGAAGAGAAGGGAATGTTCAATTTCCGTGTAAAGCCTTTCAGAGAGGCTCTTGACAAGCACGGAATCGAATATGAGTACTTCTGCGTAGGTGAAACCGGCCACGACTGGTCGACTTGGAGAGGTCTCCTCTATTACGGATTCCTTCCGAATCTCTGGAAGAAATAGACCAGCCTTTCAAGCATAGTGCCCGATCGAGTCGGGCACCTCAAACCCCAAAAGAGACATCCACAACAGATGTCTCTTTTTTGTTTTCGCTCCGTCCTTGTTTATAATATTTTGTTATATTTGTAGGAAATTTCCCACAAATATAACTTTTATGCAAGAACAAGACGGTAAATACATCTTCGGAGTAGTGAAGGTGGGCGACAAGGGACAGATTGTCATCCCTCGCGATGCACGCAAACAGTACGACATAAAGCCAGGAGATGCACTGCTGCTCCTCGGCGATCAGAAAGGAATGGCTCTGGTCAAGACACAGATATTCGAGAGTCTTGTCGGCCAGGTAATGGAGGGATTGACAAAATGAGAAAGCATTGGATAGACAATCTCCGCTGGGTGACAGTCCTTCTTGTGCTGTTTTATCATGTAATATATTTCTATAATAATAAGGGAGTATTCGGAGGAATAGGTGGTTTCGGTGACGGGCCACAGTATCAGGATGTAGTTATGTATCTTCTCTACCCTTGGTTCATGCCTCTGCTGTTCATCCTCGCAGGAATCAGTGCACGATACGCCTTAGCAAAACAGTCTGGAAAGGAGTGGTTCAAGATACGTACAAGAAAACTTCTTGTTCCTTCAACCATAGGAATATTCTTCCTGGGAACCGTCATAGGCTGGGTCAACACAATGACTGGACCGGCAGGTGAAAGTATTGCAGAACTCCCAGTTCCCATAAAATATCTCATATGGTCAATAAGCGGCATCGGACCGTTATGGTTCATTCAGGATCTTTGGCTGTTGTCTCTTGTTCTACTCATCGTCAGAAATATGGATGCAAAGGGCAAGTTCATGGAACTGTGCGGCAAGGTTGGGATAGTTCCGCTTATATTGATGGGCGTATTCTTCTGGCTAGGTCATCAGACTTTAATAATGGAGATTAATCCTGCCGGGGCTAACGGACTATGGAACCTCTACAAGCCTGTATTCTATCTGATTCCATTTCTCATGGGATATTTCGTATTCTCCCATGACAGTACTCAGGAAATTGTGGGTCGTGCATGGATTCCGCTAATGGTAAGTGCATTGGTTTCAGGCGTCGTCCTGACTGTGATGGGATTTGGTCAGGACAACACATTGCCGAAATATCTGAGTTCACCTCTGAACAACATCTACGGATGGCTTATGTGTCTTGCGATGATGGGATGGTTCAGGACAAAGTTCAATAAAACAGGACGTTTTGCTGATTATATGACACGCTCCAGTTATGGTATCTATATCGTCCATTACCTGGTCATAGCAGTCGTAGGATATGTACTGAAAACCCAGACACAGGTATCTCCGACTTGCATATATGTAATCCTGACAATATCAGTATTCACACTATCACCGTCACTTTATGAAACCCTGAAAAGGATACCATTCATAAGGTGGTGCATATTTGGAGAAAAGAAACATCGAAACTTTTGCCAGAAATAAAAACATTTACGAAATTTGTTGTATCATGCAAGTCAGGAATTGCATTTACAGCCTCTTATACGTTGCAAGGAATAATCGCACTCTGGCATGAATATTTTAAGTCAAAAAAAACTATAATAACGTAATATCATGAACTATTTATTGATTCTTCTCGCCGTTTCGATGGCGGTTTCAGGACTAGGATGGATCTATTTCATCTACTTCTTCAGCATTGGTTACGGATTCGGTGTTTCAGCCCTGGCCGTAACGATGGCCATTCTTTTCAAGGATGTAATGACCTTGCCGACAGCATTGCTTTGTGTCGTGATGTTCATCTTCGGATGCAGGCTCGGACTCTACCTCCTTACTCGAGAAAAGAGGTCACCGGAGTACAAGAAGATCCTCTACGGACCGGATGCAGCAAAGAAGAAGCCTCTTTTTGTCGTCATTACAGTCTGGATCTTCTGCGCATTGCTTTATGTAGGCCAGGTAAGTCCTGTGGCATTCTTCCTTGCAAACAAGACAGCAGGTCTCCCTGTAAATGAGGTCTGGGCCTGGGTAGGAGTGGTCCTTATGGCAACAGGAGTAGTTCTTGAAAGTGTAGCAGACGCACAGAAGAAAGCAGCCAAGAAGATAAACAAGCACAGATTCGTGGACACCGGAGTGTACAGACTGGTCCGCTGCCCTAACTATCTCGGAGAACTTGTCATCTGGACAGGATCATTCATAATCTGTTTCGGAGCATGCTGCACAGTATGGCAGTGGATAATCGCAGCAATAGGCTATATCGGCATCGTGTATGTGATGTTCAGCGGAGCAAGAAGACTCGAAATCCGCCAGAATGGTGCATACGGAAAAGATCCGGAGTATCAGGCATACATCAAGAAAACCCCTATTCTCCTCCCATTCGTTCCTATCTACAGTGTAGAAAGACACAAGTGGCTGCAGGCGTAACACATAAGAAAGACAGACTATGAAAATACTGATTATCGGAGGAACCGGCACAATCAGCAGCGCCGTTACAAGACAACTCGCAGAAGAAGGACATGAATTGTCACTGCTGAACCGCGGCAACCGCAGTTCAGGACTTCCCAAAAACGTCAGACTCATTACAGGAGATATAAATGAGCACCCTGATGAAGTACTGGCCAAACTCGGCGATGAGACTTTCGATGCCGTATGCGAATTTATAGGATTTCTGCCAGAACAGGTGGAACGTGACATAAGGCTGTTCTCTGGTCGTACCAGACAGTATGTCTTCATCAGTTCCGCATCCGCTTACAACAAGCCTGTACGCCAGCATGTCATCACAGAAGGAACTTCTCTCGCCAATCCATATTGGGAGTATTCACGAAACAAGATAGCATGCGAGGCTGTACTCATGCAGGCATATCGTGAAAGTGGATTTCCAGTGACCATCGTGCGACCGAGCCACACTTACTGCGAACGGGCAGTTCCTGTAGGAGTGAACGGAAGCAAGGGAAGTTGGCAGGTTCTCAAACGTATGATGGAAGGCAAGCCTGTCATCGTGCATGGCGACGGCAGTTCGCTCTGGACGATGACATGGAACGAGGATTTCGCAAAAGGATTCATCGGTCTGCTGGGTAATCCTCAGGCAATCGGAGAAGTCTACCAGATCATGTCG
>JAZRGY010000037.1:0-2737 GCA_045644485.1 Candidatus Cryptobacteroides sp.
CTTCATAAGCGTAGGTGCGCTTACCCATTCAGTGAAAGGAATGGATTTCAGCATGAATATCCAGATTGAAAACAGATAGGAATATGATTTTAGAAAGAATACAGGAACTCAAAAGACAGAAGGGGGCGGTAATCCTTGCTCATTATTATACATCAGCAGAGGTACAGGCTGCGGCTGATTTTCTAGGAGACTCTTTGGCGCTCTCCATAAAGGCAAAGGAAATCGATGCCCCGATTATCCTGTTCGCAGGAGTCAACTTCATGGCAGAAACTGCCAAAGTACTCTGTCCTGACAAGAAAGTGTTGATTCCTGTACCTGAGGCCGGATGTTCACTTGCTGAATCCTGCGATGCAAAGGACTTTGCCGAATTCAAGAAGAGATATCCGGGCCACAAAGTCGTTTCCTATGTCAACACATCAGTAGGAGTCAAGGCACTCACGGATGTCTGCTGCACATCAACCAATGCATTGAAAGTCGTCCAGAGCATCCCGGCAGAAGAACCGATAATCTTCGGACCTGACCGCAACCTCGGAGGATACATAAAGAAACTCACCGGCAGGGATAACATGGTCATCTGGAACGGTGCATGCGATGTTCACGAAAAGTTTTCCCTCGACAGAATCATCTGCATGCAAAAGGAACATCCGGCTGCAAAGACTGTCGTACACCCTGAGTGCCCGGCAGCGATAGCAGACATCGCTGATTATATCGGTTCCACTGCGGGAATCCTGGAATATTGCGGTAACAGTGATGCAGAAGAGTTCATTGTGGTCACTGAGCCTGGCATTCTGGTAGAAATGGAAAAGCGGTATCCGCAGAAAAAATTCATACCGGCCCCCGCAATACATGATGCCACATGCAACGAGTGCCGGTATATGAAGATGATTACGCAGGAAAACATACTCTCCTGCCTTGAAAACGAGGCTCCGGAAGTAATCCTTGATGAACAGATCCGTCAGGCAGCCCAGCGGGCAATAGACAACATGGTGGCCATCAGATAAGCATCCTGGCCACCTCTGTCATATCACATTTCTCCTTAGAATAGGCTTGCGGGAACGAAAGGCCCTCTCCGAGAATTTCAAAACCGATATCTGCCGCCATCTGATTCAACTGATTCACAGCGCTGGCAGACCATGTGTATGATCCGAATGCATAGAAGCGGCGATTCTTTATCAGACGGGCCTGCAATGCTTTCATGAAAGTCTCCACCGGAGGGAATATTCCATTGTTGTATGTAGGCGAGCCTACCACGACCGTATCATATTTGAACACATCACGAAGCGCTCCGGACACCCCAAGTTCTCCCGAATTGTTTCCGGCCAGATCATGGACTGCGCATGGAACGTCCAGTCTTTCAAGTTCGGCAGCGAGAGCCTCGGCAGCCGACGCCGTATTACCATACATGGAGCCATATACTATACATACTCCCCTATCAACCTCATAACGGCTGAGTCTGTCATACAAAGCCACAACCTCCCCGACCTCATTCTCCCAAACCGGACCATGAGTACTGCATATCCGCAAGACATTCAGACCGGAAAGTTTCTTCAATGCGGTCTGCACGGGCTTTCCGTATTTCCCGACAATATTGGAGTAATAGCGGATCATCTCATCACGATACTCGTCAAGAGTGCCCTCCTCATCAACTATGCTGTCCGCAACCGCCCCAAATGTACCGAAAGCATCTCCGGAAAACACGGTATTTTCTTCTTCGAGCCATGTCACCATTGTCTCCGGCCAGTGTACCATCGGTATCATATGGAAACTGAGAGAACATTCGCCAAGGCTGACAATGTCCCCCTCGGAGACCAGACGCACTCTTGATTCCGGAACATTATAGTAGCCTTTCAGCATTGGAACAGTCTTGACATTGGCCACGACAAGCATATCCGGATATTTTTCAAGCATATAAGAGATGAGGGAAGAATGATCCGGCTCCATATGATTGACCACAAGATAATCTATCGGCCTTTCTCCGATAGCGTCATGGACATTTGACAGATACTCATCCTCAAAACCACACTCAACGGTATCTATCAAGGCAATCTTCTCATCGACAATCAGATATGAGTTGTAACTCACACCATAAGGGAGGGGCCAAAGACCCTCAAACAATAACTTGTCCGTGTCATTGACCCCTACCGAATAAATTCTCTGACTTATTCTTTCCATATTACTCGGAAGCAAGTGGGGAAGGTGTGTTATATACTCTCGCTGCAAGTTCCTTGTCAAGCATGTACATACCATACTTGTTACCTTCCACAGCCTCAAATGCATTAATCATGTCTCTGGCAGACTCTTCCTCCTCGACCTGCTCATCAATGAACCATATCAGTCTGTTCATTGATGCATGATCCTTATCTTCTGAAGCGATGTCTGCAAGATTGCGGATAAGAGAAGTAACCTTCTTCTCATGTTCCAAAGTCTGCTTATACATATCCAGCACGCTATCCCATGATGAAGGCACACCCTCTATCGGAAGAAGTTCGACTTTTGCATCTACGGAATTGAGATAATTCATGAATATACGGGCATGATCCTGTTCCTCCTTGAACTGAATGTAAAACCAGTTCGCTACTCCCTTGTACCCCTTTGCCTCCGCATCAAGAGACATGGCAAGATAAAGATAAGCCGACCATAACTCAGCGTTCACCTGAGAGTTGATTGCATTGTGCAGTCTAGTACTAATCATAATTTCTTCTTTTTAAATATTCTCAGCCTAAAAATTGTGCCAATA
>JAZRGY010000038.1:0-16142 GCA_045644485.1 Candidatus Cryptobacteroides sp.
ATGCTGAAGGACAGGAGTATGGTCCGATTTGCAATTACACGACCCAATGGGCGGAGAAGACATTTGTTTTCCAGGTTACCGGTTCTGCAAAGAATAAGATAGTCTTCAATTTCGGTGAATTTGCAGGAAATCTCATGTTTGATAACATGACTCTTACAGAGGAAGGCTCGACAACTAATCTTATTGTGAACGGTGACTTTGAAGATACTGCTATAGGAATCACTAATTGGCAGAGTTATAGTACCTATGAGAGCAAAGGTCCGGGCGTAGTAGAGAAGCCGATGACGGAAGTTGTGGAGAAGACTGCAGATATCGTTCTCAATGTTGACTCTAATAATGAGATCACGCTTTCTTCTGCAACTTCAGGAGTTACAGTATCCGGAACAGGTAAGTATGTCAAGGATGGCGAGAAGATGGCATGGGGTAACAAGGACCGTGACGGTATATATCTTGAGTACGAAGTCAACTTCGGTGAAAAGGTATATGCTGTAAAGGATACCCTTGTTGCACGCAGTCGTGAGGTGGCCCTCGAGACGTTCTCTCCTACCTATAAGAAATAACACTAAAAGAGATTAAGACATGAAATACTATAGAATATTATTTCTTGCTGCTGCCTTGACTGGATTGGCCTCTTGTGCAGTCGATCCTCTTAAGGAATATGAGGTAGAGAAACCTCAGGATATTGTGCAGTACGAGTATCTCAATGACTATGACGTGCTGAAGAATTATGTTGACCGCGCGGCTTCTCCTGACTTCAAGTTGGGAGCAGCCCTCTCTGTCAACGACTTCCTGGCAAAGACACAGGTCTATTCGCTTGCTGTTTCCAATTTTGATGAGATGACTGCAGGTAATGCGATGAAGTATTCTTCTGTTGTAGATGATAAGGGAAACATGAACCTTGTTAATGTCAAGAACTTTGTCAACACTGCCGAGGCAGCAGGTATGACTGTATATGGCCATACTCTCGCATGGCATTCGCAACAGAACAACAAGTATCTGAATTCATTAATCGCGGATAAGGAGATTGAAAATGAGGATGGTGGAACAAAAGTTGTCGAAGACGGTTCTATCTATTGGTCGGATTATAGTTCATATCCACATTATGTGATGGGCTATACCCCTGAAATCAAGGATGGAATACTGGTTAGTACTTATCCGGGAGCATGGTATCAGTATTTTGTGATATCAAGTTTTCCATCTAATCCGAAATATACATATACCGTTACCGCTAAAATTAAAGGTTCTAAACCTGGCCAGTTGACAGTACAGGTTGGTAATTGGGATCCTGCTGCGCGACCGACAGCAAATATGGTTTTCTCTGACCAGTGGGAAGAACAATCTGTAAAGATTTCCGGACTCACTTCAGAGACCTCATTTGTTGTATTCCAACCGGGTACTTTTGATGGAGATATTGAAATTGAGTGGGTAAAGGTTAGTCATGAAGAAGCGAATGAAACAAAAATTCCAGTATATCTACTAGAAGCAGATTTCAATGATGGTAATTCACCATTCGGAGGTTGGGGACTTCAGTCTTCAAGGACTGTTGTGGACGGAATGCTGAAGATATCAAATCCGACATCAGGTAATTATTGGGATGCTCAGGCCGCTTGGGATACAAGTGTACCATTTGATGTTGATACCAAGTATTTTGTAAAGTATAAGATCAAGGGATCTGCTAAGGGTACATTCCGAGGTGGATTCCAAGTAACATCTGATTTTTCTTCTGCCGGTGATTTCCCTAATGTCCCATTTGGTACAGAATGGAAGGAAGTAGAAGGAAGCCTTGTCTGCAGTAAGGAGGGCGCTACCCGTCTTATATTCTCTTTTGGTGATTATACAGGCGATATTTATATTGATGATTTCCAGTTCTATTATGAGAAGTCTGCAAATGCTATCCCTCTTACACCGGAAGAAAAGAAGGAAGTTCTTACAGGGGCTATGGATAACTGGATCAAGGGTATGATGGAAGCAACTGCCGGAAAAGTCACTGCATGGGATGTGGTAAACGAGGCTGTTTCTGGTGTTGATGCTGACGGCGACGGTAAATATGATCTTCAGTCTGCTGACAACGGCGATCCTTCGAGCAACTTCTACTGGCAGGATTATCTTGGTGACGAGGACTATGTGCGTATCGTTGTCGAGAAAGCACGTAAGTACTATGCGGAGTTCGGTGGAACCGCTCCTCTCAGACTCTTCATCAATGATTACAATCTCGAGTCTGACTGGGATGACAACAAGAAACTCAAGAGCCTCATTCAGTGGATCAAGATATGGGAGTCCGATAACGTTACCAAGATTGACGGTATTGCGACACAGATGCACGTATCATACTACGAGAACCCGCAGGTTCAGGCAAGCAAGAAGGAGCATGTTGTCGAGATGTTCAAACTTATGGCAGAAACAGGTAAACTCGTGAAGATTTCAGAACTTGATATGGGTTATGTTGATGCCAACGGTAAGACAGTTCCTACAACAAATATTACAGAGGAACAGCATAAGGCGATGGCTGACTACTATCAGTTCATTGTAAGCGAGTACTTCAAGAATATTCCTGCCGCACAGCAGTACGGTATCACCCAGTGGTGCCTCACTGATGCTCCGGGCGAACTCGGAACAGGATGGAGAGGCGGCGAGCCTGTAGGTCTCTGGGATCAGAACTACAGCCGCAAGCACACTTACGCTGGTTTTGCAGCAGGTCTTGCCGGCACTCCTTCAGCGGAGTAGTATTTATTGATCAATACGACATGAAAGTCGGAGGTCGGAAGGCCTCCGACTTTTTTTCTGTTGCTGTACTGATAATAATTGCATATATTTGTATGCTTGACCTAATAACGACAAATATATGCAGTTTAAGGCCCATAGTTTCTTGGGAAAAAGATTCTTGCCGCTTCTGATCATCGTTCTGATGGCAGCAGGGATACATCTTGCACAGGAATTCCGCTTCTACAATATAGAAAGCAACGACCTGTTCCTGTATGACTGGGCAGATATATGGGCAAAGATCATGAAGACGGGAGGTGTGGCGACCTTGCTTGCATCTTTTCTTACCCAGTTCATGAGGCTTCCTTTTGCCGGAACTGTGCTCCTGACCGGAATCTACCTCCTGACAGCATGGCTGATGTATAGGATTCTGAGCAGATGGAACGATGATAAGACCGTGGCGGGACTTGTCTTTCTACCGGTTGTCTTCCTTTTCCTATGCATGGAAAATGATTATTACAGGTTTCAGGGGCATATGGCCTTTGTCATGATGCTGGCGCTTCTCTATGCGTATGTTTCGGTACCTGAAGAGAAGATACTATATATTCTGGGTCTGGTATCTGTTCCCATATTGTATCATTCTGCGGGAAGTGTAGTGCTTGTATATACTGTGTCTGCTTCTTTATGGGAAATCATAGGGAACGGTTTTAGAGGATTGAAATCGTTGATATATCCGGTTTGTCTGGTTGTGACAGCATTCTTCTATGTGGATCTTTCACTTGTCAGTGGTTGGGAACATGCCTTGACTCCTTTCATGTATTATGACTGGCCGTCCACATATTTCTTTCCGGTCTACTCATGGATTACTGTCCCTGCCTTGATTCTTGTGTCATTTGTAATTTCCAAACTGGAAATCAAGCAACCTTATGCCAAAGCCATTGTTTTGACAGGTATCGCTATATCTTTCTTTCTGGCTGGTAATATCTATGTCAAGGTCCATAGCAAAAGTCATTACCGACTGATCCAGGAGCAGTATTGGGCTGGAAAAGGGGACTGGGACCGGATCATCAGCACTGCTGACCGCCGTAAGCAGACTTTCCTGATCAGTTATCTTAATCTGGCTTTGGCTCATAAGGGACTTCTGGTTCAGAATTTCAAATATTATAATCCTCAGCCTCTGACCAGTCTGATGTATCCTGTTCCTAATCTGAAGACAGACCTTTCGATTCAGAGTGCTGTGTATGATTCCTGGGATTATCATGCAGCAGCAAGGCAGGCTGCTTTCGATGCCAATATGGTTACTTCCGGAAACTGCAATCCGCGTCAACTGGAAATACTGATAAGGGCCAATGCTTCCCTAGGAGCATATGATGTTGCGGAAAAATATATCAGTCTTCTTGAACGGACATTGTTCTATCGTGGTCTGGCAGAGAAATTGAAAAATTTTCTTGTGCAGAAGGAAACTTCATTACCGAAGCCAGATGAATATGTTCGTTATGAAGGAATAAAGGGAGATATGAGGGATATCCTGGAAGTCAATCCAGACCATCCTATATTGTCCCAATTCTACCAGTTGTATGTGATTTTGGAGAAGGAGGCTTGGAAATGAAGAGGATGATGATGGCTGTCATTGCCATGCTATGCCTGTACGGGTGTTCAAAAGAAATGAAGATAGCAGGCCATTCTGATATGGCTCCTGTGATTTTTCCAGATTATAAGGATGTCACGATTCCTTCCAATATTGCTCCTCTGAATTTTGAGGTGTGTGATGCCTCTCGTGCAGGGGACTGGGCGTTGAAGATGGATTTCCCTGGTGCAACCCGTTTTGTCCGTGCTGACGATGGCCTTTTTACCTTCGGCAGACGCTTCTGGAAGATGATGCTAGAGGAGAGTGAAGGGGCATCCATTACATGCACGCTATGTTTCCGTGATAAGGGAGGTTGGATTTCATGTGAACCTTTTATGATAAATGTTGCCGGAGAGGAAATGGACCCATATCTGGTTTACCGTCTTATTCCGCCTGGATACAGCCTTTGGAAAGAAATGGGAATATATCAGAGAGATCTGACATCTTTTGCAGAGAAGACTATATATCGTAATACTCAAGGCCGAGGAAACTGTGTGAACTGTCATTCTTTCAATGAGAGGGATCCGGAGCAGATGCTCTTTCATATGCGGTCGGAACTTGCGGGAACTTATATATACCGTAATGGAACGAAGGAGAAACTTGATACGAAGACCGATGAAACCATTTCTGCACTTGTATATCCGTATTGGCATTGCACAGGCTCTTATGTGGCGTTTTCTGTAAACAAGACCAATCAGACGATGCATGTGAGAAACCCTAATCAGATTGAGGTTTTTGACGAAGCCTCCGATGTCGTGGTATATGATATGGACAATCATGAGATCGTCACATCAGATGTCTTGAGTTCCGTAGACGCTTTCGAAACATTCCCGACCTTTTCTCCTGACGGACGCAGCCTCTACTTCTGTTCGTCCAATGCTGTCGGGCCTATGCCCGAAAAATTCAAGGAGGCGAAATACAGTCTGTGCAGAGTGGACTTCAACCCGGAAGACTGCTCTTTCGGTACAAAGGTAGATACATTGTATAATGCTCGTGTAGAAGGCAGAAGTGCCTCATTTCCAAGGATATCTCCTGACGGAAGGTTCCTCGTCTTTGTTTTGAGCGATTACGGTAATTTCTCCATATGGCACAAGGATTCCGATCTTTACTCGATAGATCTCCGGACTGGGAAAATATCGTGTATGGATGCCTTGAACAGCGATGATGTGGAGAGTTATCATTCGTGGAGCGACAACAGCAGTTGGCTGGTGTTCAGCAGCCGTAGGGATGACGGTCTGTATACAAAGCCTTATTTTTCGTACATTGACGAGAGCGGACGTGCCCATAAACCTTTCCTTCTGCCGCAGAAGGACCCTCGCAGATATTATGATTCGCAGATGAATTCATATAATATTCCTGAATTCGTCAAGGGTCGGGTAGAGTTGAAAGGAAGCGATGTTGCAGAATTTGCGCGTAAAGGGGAACCGAAGAAGTTGAAGTTTGTAAAGAAATGATTATGAAAAACTTATTTGAAAGACTTCTGCTGGCAGTGTTCATGTCTGTATTCATTGTTTCATGCGGGCCTGAAATAGAGCCTGAAGAGAAACCGGACCCTGTTGTGCCGGCTCCCGAGCCGGAACCTGAACCTGAACCTGAGCCGACCCCGGATCCTGTTCCTGTTCCGGAATATAATGGCATAAAGGTGGTGGGCAGAAACCTTGTTGATGCCAGCGGCAATATTGTGAATCTTCATGGTTTTGGACAGACATACAGCCCGTTCTTCAACAATAATGCATGGAACAACTATGATGTTGCGGGATGTCTTCGCCATAATCAGACCATGATCGATCAGGTTCTGACTGCCGGCTGGCGGATGGACTTTATCCGTATGCATATGGATCCGTACTGGAGTGATGATATGAATCTTCCGTCCGTCAGATATGAAGGACACGAACGTTTCTCCGAGACCCGTTTCCGGAAATACCTTGACGAGGTCTTTGTTCCTATGGCGGAATATGCGATAGGTAAGGGACTTTATGTGGTGATGCGTCCTCCTGGCGTATCTCCGGAAAGGATATATGTAGATGATGATTACCAGACATTCCTTGTCAAGGTGTGGGATATCGTCTCATCCCATCCGAAACTCATCAACAACGGCAAGGTAATGTTCGAACTGGCCAATGAACCTATAAACATCAAGGGGGATGACGGCACATTTGCAAGCAGCGGTGACAGTCATTTCAAGAATGCCCGACTATACTTTCAGACTGTAATCGATAAGATACGTGGAAATGGTGCGATGAATGTCATATGGGTGCCGGGACTTGGCTATCAGTCCCAGTATGCCGGTTATGCAACATACCGTTTTACGGGTGAGAACATCGGTTTTGCCGTTCATGTATATCCTGGGTGGTACAACAGCGATGCCGAGGAAGATCCTAAGGAAAATATTACCGGAAGCATCACTGGTGGAGGATACGAGGGCTTTCAGAGGGGCTGGGATGCACAGGTCGGTCCTGTGGCGGATTATGCTCCGGTGATGGTTACGGAGATGGATTGGGCACCTGCTAAGTATGACTCATCGTGGGGAAAGAGCATTACCGGCGTCGCCGGTGGAGAAGGTTTCGGAGCGAACTTCAAGTATATTGCCGACAATACAGGCAATGTGAGTTGGATGATATTCACCAGTCAGGAACTTCTTGCTCAATTCAAGGATGTGCCCGGAACTTCAGGAAATTATACTTTTCTGAATGATCCGCAGGCATGCCCGTGGCCAGTATACCATTGGTTCAAGGAATATGCCGGAGAGACTGTGGTTAAAGGAAGTCTGACAGGCATTGAAGTGTCAGGAGTAGGAGACGTCATAGAAATCCGTCTGGGCGGCAGCAGGAATATAGCGGTCAAGGCTATGTATGCTGACGGTACGATGGAGGCGGTTACTGCTGATTGTGAAATGATGGTGGGTGATCCTGGAATTGCTACCATTGTCAAGGGAGGCCTGGCTGCGAAACTGAATGCCCATAAGGTGGGAACTACGGTACTTACTGTTTCATATTCTTCGGAGGAGGGTTCTGCTTCTATTGAGATTCCTGTCGAGGTCAAGGAACTTGACCCCTTCCCTCTGACAAGCGCAGGGTTTAATCCGTCTATTTGGGAGCAAGGTTCGTTTGACGAAACAACCAGGACTCTCATCACAGGAAAGTACGGCTTCGGAGGGTGGAAGTATCCTGATGGTTTGAATCTTTCCTCATTCAGCAGGATTATAGTAGAACTCGGTAACGATAATGACAGCGCTGTTTCTTTCAGGTTATTTGACAAGAATGACTATTGGAGCAAACCCGCTACTTACGATTTCGGCAATTCGCGCAAGATTGTGGTGGATCTTCACGAAATGAGGGATGAGACAGGAGCGGAGATAAGCCCTGAGCATCTGTATATAATAGGTTTCTGGTCGTACGGAAACAAACCAATTATAATCAATGATATAAGATTGGAATAAATATGAGACTTCTTTCAGAAATATTTTTGCTTGCTCTCCTGCTTGCTGTATCTGTTGTTTCATGCGGACCGGATATTGTGCCGGAAGAAGAACCGGAGCAGGAAACGCCGGCCCCGACTCCGGAACCGGAACCTGAGCCAGAACCCGAGCCCGAGCCTGAACCAGAACCAGAACCAGAACCAGAACCAGAACTGTCGTATGAGAATCTTGCAGCCTATGACCATTTGAAGAATTATGTGGATCGTGCCGCTCATCCGGATTTCAAGTTGGGAGCCGCTATCCCTGTCGATGATTTCTTCAGAAAGTCTTCGTGTTATGAGATGGCAGTGAACAATTACGATGAGATGACTCCTGAAAATGCTTTCAAGCATGCTTCTGTCGTGCGTAATGATGGCACAATGGACTTTTCCCGTGTAAGACGCACTCTTGAAGAAGCAGAGAAGGCAGGCTTGTCTGTATATGGACATACTTTGGCCTGGCACGCGCAGCAGACTGCATATCTGAAATCCATCATCAAGAGCAAGATGGAGGAACTGCCTGATGGTGAAACTACCGAGGCAATATTGCTGGAGGCTGATTTCAACGACGGAAGCAGCCCTTTCATTGGGTGGGGAAACAACTCTTCCCGTGTAGTCGAGAACGGTGTCTTGAAGATTACGAATCCTTCTGTGGTCAATAGTTGGGAAGCCCAGTTTGCCCATGATATGTCTCAACCGTTTGTGGCGGACAAGAAATATAAGTTGCGTTTCAGGATAAAGGGGTCTGCAAAAGGAAAGTTGTATTCCGGTTTTCAGATTACAGACGGGTATAAGTCTGCCGGAGAATTCCCATATGTCGAGTTTGGTACGCAATGGAAGGAAGTAGAAATCGAATGCAGATGTACAGCAGACGGTGGTACCCGTCTTATATTCAGTTTCGGAGACTTTGCCGGTACTATCTATATAGATGATTTTTCTTTTATTGACACAGAATCCACATATACTTATCGTCCTCTTACCGATGAGGAGAAAAAGGAGGTGCTGATAGGGGAGATGGAGCGCTGGATAAAGGGTATGATGGAGGTTACTGCAATCAAGGTCTCTGCGTGGGATGCGGTCAATGAAGCAGTATCTGGTGCGGATAGAGACGGGGACGGGTATTACGAACTTGAATCAGGCGCCTGGGGAAGTTCGAATAATTTCTACTGGCAGGACTATCTTGGAGATGTTGACTATGTACGTGTTGTGATAGAAAAGGCCCGTAAGTATTATGCAGAATATGGCGGTACGGCTCCTTTAAGACTCTTCATCAACGATTATAACCTCGAGTCTGATTGGGATGATAACAAGAAACTCAAGAGTCTTATATATTGGATAAACAGATGGGAATCTGACGGGGTTACGAAGATTGATGGTATAGGTACGCAGATGCATATCAGTTATCATGCAAATCTGCAGACTCAGAAGAGCAAGGAAGACCATATCGTCAAGATGCTTCAACTCATGGCCGACACAGGTAAGTTGGTGAAGATATCGGAACTGGATATGGGATATGTGGATATCAGCGGTAATGCGCTCAAGGCTTCGCAACTTACTGACAGTCAGCATAGAGCGATGGCTGATCATTATGCTTTCATAGTTCGTAAGTATTTTGAGATAATACCTCCTGCGCAGCAATACGGTATTACGCATTGGACCCCGGTCGATCCATCTCAAGGTGCATGGCGTGGTGAAGAGCCTGCCGGTCTATGGGATAGGAGTTATAACCGTAAATATGCTTATGCAGGATTCGCAGACGGATTGAGAGGCCTTTAGCATAATACTTGCGTTTCATGGTGCTGATTAATTGTTAGTACCATGAAACGTCATTTTGAAAATTTGACAAACAGAGTCGGCCGTGCCGTGCAGCATTGGTGGCTCATGATGCTTGCCGGCATCTTATGCTTTGCCCTGAGCATTGCTGTATTTGCTTTTCCGATGGATAGTTATGTGACGCTCAGTGTCTTGGCAGGTGTCATGATGCTTGTCGTTGGAGCGGCTCAACTTATCATTGCTTCTACAAGCGGGAACTATCTTGCCATGCGTGGTTACATACTGGTCGGTGGTGTGGTGGATCTTCTTCTGGGATTTCTTCTTTGTGTTTATCCGGGTGTCACCATGGCCTTGCTTCCGTTTATGCTTGGCATATGGATGATGTACCACTCCTTCATGATAATATCCTTTGGAGGAGATCTGGAAACATTCAGGGTCAAAGGCTCCGGATGGACCATATTAGGAGGAATGGTCCTTCTTGCTTTCTCTTTCATTGTCCTTGTCAATCCATTCAGCACAGGAGTCACTACAGTGATAGTCCTTACTGGTATCGGATTGATGGTACTTGGATTCCTTTTGTGTTGGATGTCGGTGATTTTGAGGGATATTCATAAGGATTGCGAAAAGGAATATCCTTTATAAAGGTTTTTATTTCTGACAGGATTTTTTAACTTTGTGTCTAAGTATGGACGCAATATATGAAATTTGAAGGAATCCTGTCCCTCCTTTTGGCCTTGACAGTGATATGTGCCTGTAATATGGCTGTGCTTAAGGTTGCTGAAGATGAGTCATGCATAAGGTGCAGGGGCCCGTGGATGGTGCTCCTGCACCTTTTGCGTCTTGAGACATCAGTGAAAATATTTATTTACTAGGATATGAAAAGGCTATTTATTGTTTTTGCCTTATTGGCGACAGCCTGCTCTTCAGATGAGCAGGGAGATCTGAGACTTTGGTATGACGAACCGGCAGAACGTTGGGTAGAGGCTCTTCCAGTGGGTAACGGAAGACTTGGCGCTATGGTCTTCGGTGACCCTGCAAAGGAACATCTGCAACTCAATGAAGAGACAGTGTGGGCCGGCCAGCCAAATTCCAATGCCAACCCGAATGTCAATCCGAATGCCATAGATGACATAAGGAAACTCATCTTTGACGGCAAGTACAGGGCTGCTCAGGATATGGTGGACAGGGAGATATTCTTCAAGGTAAATCATGGTATGTCTTACCAGTCGGTAGGCGACCTGTATCTTGAATTCCCAGGCCATGAGGAATATGCGGATTACTGTCGTGACCTTGACATATCTGATGCTACAGCATCGGTAAGATATACTGTGGATGGGGTCGTGTACGAGAGGGAAGTGATATCTGCGTTTGCTGATGATGTCGTTGCCGTAAGACTTTCGGCTTCGGAAAAGGGCAGGATATCTTTTGATGCGTCCGTTGTTTCTCCTCACAAGAAGCAGAACGTAAGCGTTGAAGACGGAGATATTGTTCTGCGCGGAACGACAGGAGACCAGGAAGGTCTTGAAGGTAAGGTGCAGTTCACTACCAGGGTGCGCGTGCTTCATGATGGAGGAAAACTTTCCGATAAGGGAGGAAAACTTTCCCTGGAAGGTGCAGATAACGCTCTGGTTCTGGTGTCGACAGGAACCAATTTTACCGATTACAAGACCCTTGCTGCAGATGCCGACAAAGAGGCATCTGCAATTCTGGATGCAGCCTCGTCCAAGGCTTATAAGTCCATGAGAAAGGCACATGTCGCTGAATATAGGAAATATTTTGACCGCGTGGCTCTGGATCTTGGCACTACTCCTGCTGCTGAGGCGACAACTGATGTGCGAGTGAGGGATTTCGCAACCGGAGATGATCCTCAGTTGGTGGAACTTTATTTCCAGTTCGGACGTTATCTTCTTATATGCAGTTCCCAGCCGGGAGGACAGCCTGCCAATCTTCAAGGTATATGGGCTGACGGCCTGAGCCCTGCATGGGACAGTAAATACACTACAAACATCAATGTTGAGATGAATTACTGGCCTGCAGAGATCGCAAATCTCCCGGAAATGCACGAACCTTTCATCAATATGGTAAAGGAAGTTGCCCAGACAGGTGCCGAGACAGCAAAGATGATGTATGGTGCACGCGGTTGGGTTCTTCACCACAATACAGATATATGGAGAATCACAGGACCTGTGGATTTCGCCGCATCTGGAATGTGGCCTACAGGAGGAGCATGGTTCTGCCGCCATCTTTGGGAACATTATCTCCATACAGGTGACAAGGCTTTTCTCGCAGAGGTCTATCCTTTGATGAAGGGTGCCGCTGAATTCTTCGTTGACTTCATGATCGAGGAACCAGATAACGGTTGGCTGGTTGTCGCTCCGTCAAACTCTCCTGAAAACGCATTCATGCGTGATCCTGGCGATGTAACAGTTTGTGCCGGAACTACTATGGACAATCAGATGGTTTCCGAACTCTTTACCAATATGATTACAGCGTCTTCCATCTTGGGCATGGATTCCGACTTTGCGGACTCGCTTTCAGTTCTGAAGTCCAAGATGGCACCTATGCAGATCGGACAGCACGGACAATTGCAGGAATGGATGTACGATTGGGACAATCCGGAAGATCACCATCGTCATGTATCCCATCTTTACGGTCTCTTCCCAGGCAATCAGATATCTCCTTGGAGGACTCCTGAACTCTTTGCCGCAGCCAGAAATTCCCTCAATTACAGAGGAGACCCGGCAACAGGCTGGTCTATGGGATGGAAGGTCTGTCTCTGGGCGCGTCTTCTTGACGGCAACAGGGCCTATAAACTTATTACGGATCAGTTGAGCCCGGCCGGAAGTACCGGTTTCTGGGGTAAGGGCGGTACATATCCGAATCTTTTTGATGCCCATCCGCCTTTCCAGATCGACGGTAACTTCGGTTGTGCTGCCGGTATTGCCGAGATGATGCTTCAAAGTCATGACGGTGCGGTACATGTGCTTCCTTCCGTTCCTGACAGATGGAAGGATGGAAAGGTAAGCGGCCTTGTTGCACGTGGTGGCTTTGTCGTGGATCTCGAGTGGAAGGACGGTAAGGTGACAGTGATGACCGTGAAGTCAGAACTTGGAGGAAATCTTCGTATAAGGACAGCAGGTGCTCTCGTAATGAAGAACGGAAAAGACCTTGCCGTTGCTTCAGGGGAGAATCCTAATCCGTATTTCGCCGTGCCGGAAATTGCTGAACCGCTCGTTTCGGATAAGGCAGATATAGAGGTTCTTTCTCTTGCCGATACATATCTTTATGATGTTCCTACTGTTGCAGGAAAGGAATATGTCTTTGTTGCAAAATAGTCATGAGCACTAATGTACAGACCAACTCCGCCATTTCCGTAGATTGTGTTATCTTCGGATTTGACGGGGTTAACCTTAAGACACTTCTGGTGAGACGTCGTACTGTCGATCCTTTGTATCATGACCGTGAACTTAAACTTCCCGGTGCCATGATACAGGAAAATGAGACATTGCCGGAAGCCGCTGCCCGCGTGCTGGAAGGCAGCACGGGCTTGAGAGGACTGTACCTGAAACAGACATCCATCTTCTCGGACCCTAAGAGAGTGGATGAGTCGGAACTGGAGTGGATCGGTCAGTACCATGGAATCCATACGGTAAGAGTGGTCACAGTAGGATACTACGCCCTTGTGAAACTTGACCCCGGTATGGTAAACTACACCAGGCGTCAAGGCGCTGTGTGGGTGAATGTGGATGATATACATCACCTTATCATGGACCATATGGACATATTGTCTGATGCGCTTACCGTTTTGCAGAAGGAGATTCTCTGGTCGCCGATTGCTTTCCAATTGCTTCCCAAGAAGTTTACAGTACGCCAACTGCAGAATCTGCTGGAGGCTGTATTCGGAGTAGAGATCGATAACAGGAACTTCAGGAAGAAACTTTTTTCGTCAGGTATCCTGACTGAGACCGGAGAGATGGAAAGGAATGTGAATCATAAGCCTGCCAAACTTTATTCGGTCAATAAGGGCGCTTTTGGAAAGAAAAAGTTGGATGTAGTAAAAATATTTACAATTTAGGTAGTTTAAAGTACTTGATTTGTAGTGTTTTATCATATTAGTTAGCGTATTTTTGGGCCAAAGTGGTTGAACTTACGTAAACATTACCTAAATTTGCAATGATGTAAGATGTACATTATAATTAAGAATAACTAAAACAAATAACATGTATCTATTAGGTTACGATATCGGAAGTTCGTCAGTGAAGGCGAGCATCGTGGATGCAGAAAGCGGAAAGTGCGCTGCATCGGCATTCTATCCAAAGTCAGAGGCTCCAATCATCGCAGTGAAGAAGGGATGGGCAGAGCAGGAACCAACTTCATGGTGGGAGTATCTCAAGCAGGCTACCGCTGACATTCTTGCCGCTTCAGGAGCAGATCCTAAGGACATCAAGGCTATCGGTATCTCTTATCAGATGCATGGTCTCGTTTGTGTGGACAAGGATATGAACGTTCTTCGTCCTTCAATCATCTGGTGTGACTCACGCGCCGTTCCTTACGGCCAGAAGGCATTCGATACTCTCGGACATGAGAACTGCCTTTCACACCTTCTTAACTCTCCAGGTAACTTCACCGCTTCAAAACTTGCGTGGGTAAAGGAAAACGAGCCTGAACTCTATGCAAAGATCTATAAGATCATGCTTCCTGGTGACTACATCGCAATGAAACTCAGCGGTGAGATCTGCACAACTGTTTCCGGCCTTTCAGAAGGTATGTTCTGGGATTTCAAGGAGAACTCGGTTTCAAAGATGCTTCTTGACTACTATGGCATCGATTCTTCACTTATCCCTGAGATTCGTCCTACATTCTCGGAGCAGGGTAGAGTAAGTGCCGCTGCTGCTGCAGAACTTGGTCTCGCAGAGGGTACACCTATCACATATCGTGGTGGTGACCAGCCAAACAATGCCCTCTCACTCAACGTGTTCAACCCAGGTGAAATCGCTTCTACAGCAGGTACCTCAGGTGTTGTTTACGGAGTCCTCGGAGAGGTTAACTATGACGCTAAGTCACGTGTGAACACATTTGCACACGTAAACCATACTGATGAGCAGACCCGTCTTGGAGTTCTCCTCTGCATCAATGGTACAGGTATCCTCAACTCATGGATGAAGAGAAACGTTGCACCAGAGGGAATCTCTTATGCAGATATGAACGACGTTGCTGCTCAGGCTCCTATCGGAAGTGCAGGCGTGAGCATCCTTCCTTTCGGAAACGGTGCAGAGCGTATGCTCGAGAATAGGGAAGTGGGCGCTTCTATCCATGGCGTGAACTTCAATGTACATAACAAGTCGCATCTTCTCCGCGCTGCTCAGGAGGGTATCGTATTCTCTTTCAAATATGGTATCGAGGTTATGGAACAGATGGGTATGAACGTAAGCAAGATCCACGCTGGTCATGCAAACATGTTCCTCAGCCCTATCTTCCGTGATACTCTCGCAGGCGTTACAGGTGCTGTTATCGACCTCTATGACACAGACGGTTCTGTAGGTGCTGCAAAGGGTGCAGGTATCGGAGCAGGTATCTATAAGGACAACAACGAGGCTTTCGCAACACTCGAAAAACTTGCGGACATCGAGCCTTCTGTTGCTGACGCTCAGGCATATGCAGACGCATACGAGACTTGGAAATCAAGATTATCATAAATAACAAATCATACTAACACAATTATTACACTTCAAATTATGGCAAACAAAGAATTTTTCCCTGGTATCGGTAAGATCCAGTTCGAAGGCAAGGAGAGCAAGAACCCTATGGCTTTCCGCTATTATGACGCAAACAAGGTAGTTCTCGGCAAGACTATGGCTGAGTGGCTCAAGTTCTCTATGGCTTGGTGGCATACTCTCTGCGCTGAGGGTGCTGACCAGTTCGGTGGCGGTACAAAGTCATTCCCTTGGAATGCTGCTTCAGATGCAGTTGAGGTTGCTAAGGCTAAGGTTGACGCAGGTTTCGAGTTCATGCAGAAGGTTGGTATCGAGTACTATTGCTTCCACGATGTAGACCTCGTTGACGAGGGTGCAAACGTAGAGGAGTACGAGGCAAACCTTAAGGCTGTCGTTGCTTATCTTAAGGAGAAGCAGGCTGAGACTGGTATCAAACTTCTTTGGGGAACAGCAAACGTATTCGGTAACAAGCGTTACATGAACGGTGCTGCTACTAACCCTGATTTCGACGTTGTAGCACGTGCTGCCGTTCAGATCAAGAACGCTATCGACGCTACTATCGAACTCGGCGGTCAGAACTATGTATTCTGGGGTGGCCGTGAGGGTTATATGAGCCTTCTCAACACAGACCAGAAGAGAGAGAAGGAGCACCTTGCACAGATGCTTACACTCGCTCGCGACTACGCTCGTTCAAAGGGCTTCACAGGAACATTCCTCATCGAGCCTAAGCCAATGGAGCCTTCAAAGCATCAGTACGATGTTGACACTGAGACAGTGATCGGCTTCCTTAAGGCACACGGTCTTGAGAACGACTTCAAGGTGAACATCGAGGTTAACCACGCTACTCTCGCAGGTCACACATTCGAGCACGA
>JAZRGY010000039.1:0-12432 GCA_045644485.1 Candidatus Cryptobacteroides sp.
AATGTTTGACACAAATTTACGACCTATTATCAGGGACACCCTACCAGAATGGTTCAGGTTAACATTCAGACGTTGCACATAGAAATATTATATCTCATTTACATTCAATTTTGTTTCACACAAACAAAATATCTCACCCAAACCTTTAAAAACGTTGCAGATTGACAAATAATTACGTTCTTTGTACAACAAACCTTAACACTACTAACATGACCAAAGCAATACTGAAATGCCTGTCCCTGGCATTATGTATAAGCATCACATCATCAGTTGACGGGGCACAAAGCCGCTTTTTCAGCCCAAGGCAACTCTCATCCAGTCTTGTCACCTCAGCGATACAGGACAGCAAGGGCTTCATATGGATAGGTACCGAATATGGATTGAACCGTTTCGACGGAATCAATATGACGGAATACTATAAAGGAGAGGATTATGGTTCTCTTCTGGACAACAGCGTAAGAGACATCTATTGCGATAATGACGGACGCGTATGGATAGGTATGATTACGGGGATGCAGCGGTACGACCATTTATCCGACTCATTCTCAACAGTAAGGTTCGAAGGAACCACATACACACCAAACGTATCCCATATAATCCAACTTGAGTCAGGTATGCTCTGGATCATTGTTTCCAGGCTCGGAATATTCGAGGTAGACGCAGATACGATGACTGCAAAACCATTGGATTCCCTGAAGGAAATGTGCGGAACAGATCATTTCAACAATTTCCATGAAGACAAACATCAGAGAGTCTGGATCGGCACTGACGAAGATGGTATTTTCTGTCTGGACAAATCACACAAGCACGTAACTCAACACAGACTGACAAAAGCAGATTCTGAACGGATAGACCACATCGGAGAAACCTCAAACGGAGTAATCGTCGTAGCGTGCGAAGGACAGATATGGATGTTCGACGAGGTACGGCAGCACTTCATTCCTATGGAGCAGCCAGAAGGTCTATATCTTAACACTACAGAAATGCTTCTACGCAATGATGGAGAATTCCTGATAGCATCGTCTGAACATGGATTATGGAAGATAGATCAGAAGAATCAAAGCATCATAAGAGAAAACTTCCCTCTTACCGCCGATGTCAATCAGGAAAAGGCAAATATTGTCAGCCTGCTGGAAGACAAGGAAGGAAACCTGTGGTGCGGCCACTTCCAGAGAGGTATTGTAATGGTTCCCCCCCCCACTACAATAGAAGATAACCCATTCAATTTCTGGAATCTTTCTACATTTGAAAAAAGAGACCTGATAACTGACTATGGAGCGACATCTACGATATTTAAAGATTCCGAAGGTCATATCTGGTGCGGAACCCAAGACGGAACAGTCTTTATCATAGACGCCTACGGTAAACCCATAAGGAAATATATTCTGGAAACACCGGCAACCGGCATATTCGAAGACAGCAATGGTGACATATGGATAGGTACCTCCAATTTCGGAATAAGCAGTCTGAACAAAAGAACAGGAAATCTCAGACACATCCCGGAACTCTCGAACCGGCACGTAAGCACAATCATAGAAAACAATGACAAGACCTTGTTCATAGGTACGTTAGGAGACGGTATATGGAAATACGACCTTAATACAGGAAGTTGCCGGAAAGTGATGACAGAAGACCAGGAAAACTATAGGCTTCTCCGAAATTCGTACATAAACAAACTCATGATCGATTCAAAGGAAAGACTTTGGATCTGTCATTTTTTGGGTGCCTCATGCCTTGACCTCAAATCAGGACGTTTTCTAGAGATATCCACAAATCCCACATTAAACAGTTCGGTAGGATATGCGGTAACGGAATCCTCTGACGGACACATCTGGATCGGAACCAACAACGGCATCTTCATCTGGAACGACAATGACCGCAATTACAGAAGATACACAGAGAAAGACGGATTATCAAGCAACATGATATGCGGACTTGTCAGAAGCAGTGACGGGAATATCTGGTGCAGTACATTCAGGGGAATAAACTGCATAAACAAGGATGACGGCAAGATTCTGGGGTTCAATACAAGCAACGGAAGTTCACGTCAGGAATTCACGCAAGGCGTATATTATACAGACGGTAATACCATCTATTTCGGAGACAATCATGGAGTCACATCCTTCACACCTCCAGTAGCCACCAATGCCATAAGCAGGGAAGTTTTCCTTACAGAAATGTACCTTGGAAACCAGAAATCCAATATTGCAGAGTATATGAAGGAGGACAGAGATTTTAAATTCCCATATAAAGAGAACACAATCACATTGTTCTTCTCGACAATGTCAGTAAGAGATGCGGACAACATACGTTTCCGATATCGTCTGAGCGGCCTGGATGAAGAATGGTACAGAACATCCTATGGATCGAATTCGATCACATATAATCATCTTCCGGCAGGAAAATACACCTTGGAGATATGCGCAGAAGAAAACTCGGTCCTTTCTCATATGTATAAATGGACAATCCGCATAGACAGACCATGGTACCGTTCGCTGACTGCAGAAATCATATACATTCTTATTTTGGCAGGAGGAATCGTATCGGTCTATTTCGGATTCAGAAGAAAAAGGCGTGAGGAAGCCAACGAAAAGAAACTGCGGTACTATGTAAACATGGCACATGAGATCAGATCTCCGATGGTGATGGTCATGAATCCTATAGAGAAACTTCCCAAATATGAGCAGGACTCGGAAAAACGCCATGTACTTAACACCATGAAGCGCAACAGCACGCGTATCATCAGACTCATGAACCACTTTCTTGACATCAAGAAGATAGACAAGGGTCTGATGACACTCCAGTGTAGAGAAGTAAATCTTGTAGAGATCATTCAAGACCTATTGGAAACATTTGCATATGAGGCCAATAAACGCAGCATCAGCATCGGCTTTGACTATCAGTTGGACAGAATGGTGTTCAATGTCGACCCTGACCACATCGACACCATAATATTCAACCTGATTACCAATGCTCTGAAATACACACCTGACGGAGGAGAAATCAATGTAAATCTACGGATGAGCGATGTGTATGGAAATGTCATGATATCCGTAAGCGATACAGGACCGGGAATCGAAGAAAAGGATATTGACCGCATATTTACACGATTCTATCAGACTTCGAACAAACAACATACAGGGAACCGAGGATTCGGAGTCGGACTCAACCTCTGTCTCATGCTTGCCGAATTGCATCAAGGAAGTATAAAGGCTGAAAACAGGACTGACAGATCAGGAACAATATTCACTCTTACCCTGCCTACCATGTCTGAAGAGAGACCGACCGATGCCATTGCAGAAAGGCCGGAACCTGCACAGATTCACATTTCTATAAACGAAAGTGTGGAGAAGGACAGGATAGAAAAGAAGTTCAGGGTAAAGAACACAGAACGCATTTTGGTGATAGAAGATGACGAAGAAATACGTCTGTATCTTGAAGAAGTGCTGTCACCATATTATAAGATCATTACGGCAAGAGACGGAGACAATGGATTGCAAAGAACCCTGACAGAAATTCCTGATATGGTCATATCTGACATCGTCATGCCGGGAACAAACGGACTGCAGATCGTCAAAAGGATAAAGAACAACCCGAACACAAGTCATATACCCGTCATATTGCTTACCTCAAGCACTAATCTGGAGACAAGGATAGAGGGTCTGGAACAGGGGGCAGACGCATTCATGGCAAAGCCTTTCAACATCGACGAACTGCATATGACCATAGACAGTCTTCTGAAAAACCGTCAACGCATAAGAGGCAAATATTCCGGCGCACTTCAGGAAGACAAGATCAAGCATATCGAGATGAAAGGTAACGGAGACAGACTGATGGAACGTATAATGGCTGTAATCAACGATAATCTGGACAATCCGGAACTCAAAGTCGAGATGTTGTCTGCGGAAGTAGGAATGAGCCGCGCCCAACTCCACAGACGAATAAAGGAAATGACAGGAATATCCACAGGAGAGTTTATCCGCAACATCCGTCTGAAAAAGGCCGCTGAACTTCTGGCTGAAAAGAAGGTCAATATATCCCAGGTGGCCTACACGGTCGGTTTCAGCAGTCAGACCCATTTCTCCACAGCATTCAGAAAGTTCTATGGAGTATCTCCGACGGAATACATAAACAAGGAAACAAAAGAAACAATCTCAGAATAACATCAAAGCGGCAGCCCTTCCCGGACTGCCGCTTCTCTACACACTAACCAACCTGAAACCATAATCAATATGGTTTTCTACTCCCTGATGTATGAAGATTCCTTACCCATCAGATAACTTGTCTCATATCCACCGAAGTCAACAACAATCTTTTCAAATACGATGCCCGGATCAAGAGGCTGGATCTCAAGTTCCTGCACAGAGACTCCCGCAGGAAGTTCAAGTTCGATCTTTTCAACTGCAACTCTCTTTGCCACTGTCGGATAATAAACAGAATAAATGTTTTCAGGTTTCTCATTCAATCTGTCATTGAAACACCTGTCTACAGAAGGAGCACCTTTGAACCCGACTCTGTAACTGTGTCCTTCAGCATCATGGAAGGCAAGAGTAGATTTTGTCGCAACATGAACGGTAACCTTCCTGACATCTGACGGAATCTCCATGCGATATGTGAGTTTTGCACCATCTACATCCACATCGTACGGCATAAGCGCAACACCACCGAGTGTACGTCCCATATCTTCAATGAGTTTCCATGTACCTTCCGAAGAGTTCTGTTTTGCATATACATGAGGAGCCTCGATGACTACGCAGCCATCATCAGCCTTGAATACAAATCCTGCCGGAAGAGGATCGGATTCCTCTATACGGAAAATTCTCGGAAGAGTATCCTCTGGGAAGTTATCGTTCCAGTTTCTATAACCTATATGCTTCTGGATCATCATGTTCTTCCATTTTCCATCAGCCATTTCATTGTTGTACTGATTGTGCAGGAATTTGTCACGTGCAAAGCACGCCTCCACCTTGTCAGCCCAGATGTTTGCTGCCGGATCATTTGCCTTATAGAGGGCATGATTCATAGCCTGAGCATAATACATTTCATAAACGTTGGCCAAAGCCTGAACCGGGAAAAGGATAAGTTGGAAATAAGCATCCCTGGTCTCTGCCGGAATGGTCATATACTGACGGAGAGCCTCAGCCTCAAGTTTGATGAATTCATCAGAAACCTGCTTCCACTCCCCTGTCTCAAGGTTATATGTAGTCCTGTCCAACATCTCAGCAGTAATCCTTCCTGCATACTTGCTGTAAAGATTAAGGATACGCGCAGCCTCAACTGCATATGCCTCGCCGAACTGCTGCCTGCAGAAATCCACTGTATGGTCCTTGAGGTTTTCCGCAGTGAACTTCTCCGGATTCCAAGCCATATCAAGGAAAAGGGTTATAGGATATTCCATTGGCTTAAGGTCACCGACATTAAGAACCCACAGACGGTCCACACCATATTCATAAGTAAGTTGCATCTGTTCCCAAAGGTTCTGTACAGGAGTCACATTAAGCCACTTGGTATTACGAGGCGCACCTACATAATCCACATGGTAATACATTCCCCAGCCGCCGCCACGTTTGCGTTCCTCTGCATTCGGCAACTTGCGGACATCTCCCCAGTTATCATCGGAAAGAAGAATCATGACATCGTCAGGAACCCTGAGTCCTTTCTCATAATATTCCTGAACTTCCTTATAAAGTGCCCATACCTGAGGTGTCTGCTCGGCAGGTTTTCCTGTCACCTTACGGATGATCTTTCTCTGATTGTCGATAACCTTTTCAAGAAGAGCAACATCAGCCTCTGCACTCATAGCCTCGTCACCGTCGCCACGCATACCTATAGTAATAAGGTCCTCCGTATCCTTGGCCCTTTCGATACCTTCCCTGAAGAATGTATCGATGACCTTCTTGTTGGTCGCATAGTTCCACGCCCCGCTTTCTCCACGGCGACGCGCCCACTCCTGGTGGTTTCTTGCCATCGGTTCATGGTGGGAGGTTCCCATTATTATTCCCATCTCATCAGCAACCCTGCTGTTCTCAGGATCATCAGCATAGAAAGCCCATCCCCACATTGCAGGCCACATGAAGTTTCCGCGAAGACGAAGAATAAGTTCAAAGGTGCGCTCATAGAAACGATGGTCACCGTAATCTGTTCCATAGGTGTGCTCTACCCAGCCTGTAAGACAAGGAGCCTCATCATTGAGGAAGATACCTCTGTACTGAACAGCAGGCTCGCCTGCCGTATAGGAACCACGGGCAATTGACAGGTTATCCTGTCTTGCTACAGGAACATCGGCCCAGTCATACCAAGGAGACACGCCTATCTGCTCGGAAATCTCATAGATGCCATACACCACACCTCTACGGTCGCTGCCGGCAATCACCAGAGCCTCATCCACACCCTCGAGAGGATTCTTTACTGTCTGAATAAGATATTTTTCGTTACATCCCTTAAGTTCTCCAGCATCGAAACGACCTCTTGCCACCATATCCTTCACAAGAGGAGAATCCAGAGATCCGATGATGATTGCAGTCTGAGCAACCGGGGTCTCAGAAAACGCAGGTTTTCTGCCTGTAACACGTTCGAAGTCTTTCACAAGGTCTCCTGCTGCACGAAGTATGGCCTTGTCTTCGGTCTGAGACACGATGACAGAAACTGGCTGTCCATCTTCAACGAGAGAAAAGCGGTCAGGCGACACGACAGGAAGAGTTGCCTTCGGATGATCGATTGCCTGAGCGGTAAGAGCCATTGCAAGAGCCGCAAGGGCAAGTAGCGGTTTAAGAATTTTGTGTTTCATAGATATATGTATAATCAGATTTTTCCAATTACAAAAGTATCACATCGGAAAGATAAAATCATGTATTCACGTTGCAAATCTTATAATATTTGAGCCAACACCCAATATTTTTTTACAAATTTAGAAAGTATGGTTATTTTTGCCGAAATTCAAAACCACATAAAACACATTCATACAGAAATGAAATATTTGTACAAGCCTTCGGACAGACCGAATACCCGTATCGATGTTGCAGACATCCTCAGAGGAATCGCAATCGCAGGAATCATCCTCATCCATTTCCAGGAACAGATGAACTTCTTCATGTTCCCTGAACCTAAAAGCGATTTCTGGGCTGCAATGAACACAGGTGTATGGGATACGATATTCTTCCTTCTTGCAGGAAAGATGTATGCCATATTCTCAATCCTGTTCGGACTCAGTTTCTTCATCCAGCATGACAATCAGGCTCAGAAAGGCATCGACTTCAGGCCAAGATTTGCATGGAGAATGGTACTGCTCATGTTTCTTGGCGTGCTCGACCTTTTATTCTACAACGGAGATATCCTCTTCATCTATGCAGTCTGCGGTCTTCTGATCATTCCTTTGATCCGGGCAAGCGATAAGGTGATCTGGTTTTTCCTGATACTGATGCTTATCCAGCCTATTGAGGTCATATATTTCATCAAAGGGCTGATAGACCCGTCTGCATTGCCTCTGAATCTTGGCAGCGGAAAATACTATGGAGCCATCATGACTTCACAATCAAGCGGCAACATCATCGACGTAGCGATAGCAGGAATCAAGTACGGTCTCCCTGCAAACTTCCTTTGGGCAGTCGAGAACGGGCGAATGACACAGAACATCCTCTTCTTCCTCATCGGTATAATGCTCGGAAGAAAAAGACTCTTCTATAATGAAGGCGAGAACCTCAAGAGATGGAAAAAGATACTCGTATGGTCTGTAGTCGCATTCGCGATCCTGCTTCCTCTATATTATATTCTTCCAGGACTTTCAGAGACCAGAAGCATATCCAACAGTCTCAATGTCGCACTCAACATGTGGAAGAATCTCGCAATGATGTTCTTCATTGTAGCAGGAATCACTCTGCTCTATTACAACACTTCTGCAAAGAACTGGCTTATAAAGATAGCGCCTTACGGCAAGATGAGCCTCACCAATTATCTGTCCCAGTCCTTCTTCGGAGCGATGTTGTTCTACAACTGGGGATTCGGACTTTTCCGCCACTTCGGACATACCGCAGATTTCTTCCTGGCAATAGCATTCATAGCACTTCAGTTCGTATTCTGTACATGGTGGCTGAAGCATCATAAGCGCGGTCCGTTCGAACAGTTATGGGCTAATGCGACATGGTTGACAAAAAAGAAATAATCCCGAACATATGAAATATCCAAGAATATTATCCATTGCCGCAACGCTCGTTATGGCGGCAGAAGCATCAGCACAGATTCCGGTGCAGATGGAAAGTTTCAGTGTCAACGATGTCACCCTCTCTCCAAGTTCGTTCAAACACGCGGAAGATATGGACATCAGATATCTTCTCGGCATAGATCCTGACCGTCTTCTGGCCCCATATCTCAAGGAAGCAGGACTTGAGCCTAAGGCCGAGAACTACACCAATTGGGAGAATACCGGGCTTGACGGCCACATCGGAGGACATTATCTTTCCGCTCTCTCATATATGTATGCATCGACCGGACATCCTGAGATAAAAGTCCGCCTTGACTATTTCATCTCAGAACTCAAGAGATGTGCAGATGCAGACGGAAACGGTTATATCAGCGGAGTTCCGAACGGAAGAAAGGTCTGGAAGGAGATTTCTGAAGGAAATATCCGTGCGGCATCTTTCAACCTCAATGACGGTTGGGTCCCTCTCTATAACATCCATAAGACATTCGCCGGACTTAGGGATGCATACCTCCTCTATGGAAGCGAAGAGTGCAAGGAAATGTTCATAGGACTTACCGACTGGATGTACAGACTGACTCAGAACCTTTCGGACGAACAGTTGCAGGGAATGCTTGCAAGCGAACATGGAGGACTTAATGAGGTATTTGCAGATGCCGCCGCCATAAGCGGGGACAAAAGATTCATGGACCTGGCGAAGAGATTCTCCCACAAAAGAATACTCGAACCACTTCTGAAAGGAGAGGACCATCTCACAGGAATGCATGCCAACACACAGATACCGAAGGTCATCGGATATAAGAGGATTGCAGACCTTGAAGGATATGCAGACTGGGACAAGGCTGCGCAGTACTTCTGGGAAACAGTTGTGGACAACAGAAGCATAACCATCGGAGGAAACAGCGTCAGAGAACATTTCCACCCGGCAGATGACTTCTCAAGCATGCTGGAAAGCGAGCAAGGACCGGAGACATGCAACACATACAACATGCTCAGGCTCACCAAGATGCTCTACGAAACAACCGGAGACACCCATTATATGGATTACTATGAGCGCGCGGTCTACAACCACATCCTCTCTACAGTAAATCCTATCCAGGGCGGCTTCGTATATTTCACTCCGATGCGTGCCGGTCACTATAGGGTATATTCTCAGCCTCAGACAAGTTTCTGGTGCTGCGTAGGATCCGGAATGGAGAACCACGCCAGATACGGAGAGATGATATATTCCCACAATGGAGACAAGGAACTTTTCGTCAACCTTTTCATACCTTCTGTCCTTCAGTGGGGTGACACATCTGTGGAACAGGTAAATGACTTCCCTTCAGAAGAGTCGACAAGCCTTATCATAAATCCTGAAAGATCAAGGAAGTTCACAGTAAGCGTCAGAGTTCCTGAATGGACTGAAAACATGTCTGTAAAGGTAAACGGCAAGAGCATTGAAGCAAAGAAAGAAGGAGGCTTCATGAAGATGACAAGAAAGTGGGAGGCTGGTGACAGAGTCGACATATCCCTTCCTATGTCATTGAGGGCAGTAAGCCTTCCTGACAAGTCTGACAATTACTCATTCATGTATGGTCCGGTAGTTCTTGCAGCATCTCTTGGCAAGGCTGACCAACTCGGAATGTATGCAGACGACAGCCGTGGAGGACATATCGCGGCAGGAAAGCAGATTCCTCTGCAGGAGATGCCTGTCATCGTAGGAGACAAGGAGAAACTTCTTGAAAACATCACCAAGGTGGAAGGCAAGCCACTTACATTCACTCTTACAGGAACCGCTCCGGCAAAATATGAAAAAGGAATGACACTGGTCCCTTTCAGCGGACTTCACGAATGCCGTTACATGGTGTACTGGCCGGTACTCAACGAAACCCAGTGGCAGGAAAGACTTGCCAGACAAGAGATGGAAGAAAAGGCAAGAATCGCTTTGGATTCCATAACCACCGATATGGTCATCTGCGGAGAGCAGCAGCCTGAAAGCGATCATTTCGTCAAGATGGAGAACAGCGGCAACGGAGACCACAATGGCCGTCATTGGAGAATGGCAAGAAGAGAAGGATGGTTCAGTTATGAAATGAAAACAAAAGGAAACGAGGTCAAGTATCTCCGTATAGCATGTACCGGTAGAGAGGGAGCAGAAGCGATGGTCACAATGAACGGAATTGAAGCAGGAAGTTTCAAGACTGTAAATGCCAACACAGAAGAAATCTGCCTCATACCTATTCCTGCCGATCTGTCAAAGTCAGAATCCATAACTGTCCTGATAAGATGCACAGGCGAAAGGTCCACACCTATGATCTATGAAGTAAGATTAGTCAAGGAAGACCTTAAACTTTGATTCAAAAAGCACTAAAATCAGTCTAAAAAGCACCAAATCCCATAAAAGGTTTGGTGCTTTCGTTTATTTTAGGTAGTTTTACTTTGAATTATTATGCAATAATTACAACACTAAATCTATAACAAATGAAAAGAACAGTTATTTCTCTCTTCTGCGCTCTGTGCCTTATTGCAGGAACAGATGCACAGACAAAGAAAAGTCCTGTAGTATTTGACACATACGAATGGGATTTCGGCACAATCGAGGCCGCTGAAGGTACTGTCAGTCATACCTTCACTTTCACAAACACCTCCAAAGAGGCAGTAAAGATCGAAAAGGACATCCCTAGTTGCGTTTGCGTAAGGGCGTTCTATGACGACATCACAATCGAGCCAGGCCAGAAGGCTGAAGTCATGGTCTCATTCGCACCAAAGAATGAAAACGGCAAGAGCAACCGCCGTGTAGAACTCGTAGACAAGGACGGAAACACACTTGCATCCCTTTCTGTAAAGGCCAACGTCAAGCACACAGCAGGCGGAAACGACCTCGACAGGAACTATCCTTACAGAGACCACACTCTTACGTATGCCGAGCGTACCGAGAACCTCATCTCACTCCTTACTCCAGAGGAGAAGGTCGGTCTGATGATGAACAAGTCAGTATCTGTCGACCGTCTCGGAATCGAGTCTTACAACTGGTGGAGCGAGGCTTGCCACGGTGTACGTCAGAGCGACTACACTGTTTATCCTCAGCCTATCGGTATGGCGGCTGCATTCAACTCAGAACTCGTTTACAATGTATTCTCTGAGGTTTCTGATGAGGCTCGTGCAAACTGGAACCGCTCAGAGCGTGTTTACAACGTTCCTATGGGAGTCGTTTACTACCCTGGTAACCCAGAACTTACATTCTGGTGTCCTAACGTAAACATTTTCCGTGATCCAAGATGGGGACGCGGTCAGGAGACTTACGGTGAGGACCCTTATATGAACGCAGTTCTCGGAGTACAGAACGTACTCGGGATGCAGGGCAACGATGACAAGTACTTCAAGACTCACGCATGTGCAAAGCATTATGCGGTTCATAGCGGTCCGGAGCCTCTCCGTCACTCATATGACGCATCAGTTTCAATGCGCGACCTCTGGGAGACATATCTTCCTGCATTCAAGGCTCTCGTACAGAAAGGTAACGTAAGAGAGGTAATGTGTGCATACAACCGTTACGAGGGTGAGCCTTGCTGTACAAGCGACCGCCTCCTCGTTGACATCCTTCGACGCAAATGGGGATACGACGGTATCGTACTCACCGACTGCGACGCAATCAACAACTTCTACAACAAGGGACAGCATGAGACCCATCCGGGACCGCTCGAAGCATCTGTAGATGCAGTTCTCAACGGAACAGACCTCGAGTGCGGAAAGGTATTCATGGTACTTGAAGAGGCTCTCCAGAAGGGTCTTATCGAAGAGTCTGTGCTTGACGACCACCTCCGCAGAACCCTCTACGGACGTTTCGAACTCGGTATGTTCGATCCTGCAGACATGATTCCTTGGAAAGACCTCGGCCCTGAGGTTATCAGCAGCGAGAAGAACCACCAGACAGCAATCCAGGCTGCACGCGAGTCAATGACTCTCCTCCACAACGATGGTATCCTCCCTCTTTCAAAGAATCTCAAGAAGATCGCTGTCGTAGGTCCTAACGCAAACGATGCAGAACTTCTTAACGGTAACTATGGCGGTACTCCTACTGCAGAGCATACATTCACACTCCTCGACGGAATCAAGAAGGCGGTTCCTGGAACTGAGGTTTACTATGCTCAGGGATGTACTCTTACCGAGGGATATGACACAATCTCTTATCTTAAGGATTTCAATGACGGAAAGGGTATCTATGTAGAGTTCTTCAACAACAACGACCTCGAGGG
>JAZRGY010000040.1:0-9537 GCA_045644485.1 Candidatus Cryptobacteroides sp.
GCCATGTCGTTCTGTGAGCCAAGGAGTTGATAATATGCCTTGTCTTCCTAAGACCGCTTGGCCTCCGACTTCATTTCTGCCTTCATTTCCATAATGAGAGGATGCAATAATGTGTGTTCATACTGCATAGTTCCATATACACGAGGCGCAGAAAGAAGCCGCGACCCGTATTCTATCGTTCGTGAAGCAAAAGTGCTGCATGAAAACGGATACAAGGAGATCACGCTTCTCGGCCAGAATGTAGATTCTTACTATTGGAAGTCACCGGAAGGAGAGGATAAGAATGTAAATTTCGCACAGCTCCTTGAAATGGTTGCAATGATCAGCCCGGAAGTACGTGTAAGGTTCTCGACTTCCCACCCTAAGGACATCAGTGACGAGGTGATCTACACGATGGCGAAATACGAAAACATCTGCAAGCATATCCACCTCCCTGTCCAGTCAGGAAGCAGCACGATGCTGGAAAAGATGAGGAGGAAATATGACCGTGAATGGTATCTCGAAAGAGTGGATAAGATACGCAGCGTAATCCCGGATTGCGGCATCACGACAGATGTGATCGCCGGATTCAGCGGAGAGACAGAACAGGACCATCAGGATACGCTCACCCTTATGGAAAAGGTTGTATTCGACTCGGCGTTCATGTTCGCATATTCAGAACGTCCCGGCACTCTGGCCTCACGCAAGTATCCTGACGACATCCCTTACGACCTCAAGACTCAAAGACTGAACGAAATCATAGCGCTTCAAGGCAGGATGAGTCTCAAGAGCAATGAAAAGGAAATCGGAAAGGTACTGAAGGTACTTGTCGAAGGACCGTCGAAGAAGAATCCGGACGAACTTTGCGGCAGGGCAAGCAGCAACAAGATGTGCGTATTCCCAAGCCGTGGAGAAAAGGCTGGAGACTATTGCGAAGTCGAAGTAGTATCTGTCACATCCGCCACACTGATTTGCAGACGTACAGAATAAACATGTAATAAAAAATGTCACCACTCGGGTGACATTTTTTATTATCTTACACGGATACGTCTTCCTATACGGAGCGTAGTGTTAGGCGTGATGCCGTTCAGACGGCAAAGTTCCTTGACTGTGGTGCCGTTGTTGATGGCAATCCTGCCGAGAGTATCTCCTGAACGTATCGTGTGGTATTTCATCGCTGCCTTTTCAGCATCCTCGGCCTTATCCTCCTCATGGTTCTTCATTTCGTCTTCAAAATCCTGCTCATAGTTGCTGTAGATATTGAAATACTTCTTCTTCAATACAAAAAGCCTCTGGCGCAGTTTTCCAGTCTTGAAATCAATAAGCCATTGAGGATCAAAAGCAAAACCATTATATCGCGTCTCAAAATGCAGATGCGGTCCTGTAGAACGTCCTGACGAACCGCCAAGTCCGATGACATCTCCTGCATTCACCCAGTCGCCCACTTCCACATATCTCTTGGAAAGATGGCCATAGAAGGTTTCTATGCCGTTTTCATGTCTTATGACAACAAGATTACCGAAACCTCCGAAGTATTTTGACATCCTGACCTTACCTGTAAAAGTCGCATATATAGGATCTCCTGTCTTCAGAGGGAGGTCAACTCCCTGATGACGGCGGCCACGACGAGGACCGAACTTACCGCGAGGATGTATATCTCCGATGAAAGGACAGTGATACTGGTCCAGACTGTCAACAAGCCAGATGGACCAGGATACAGGAAGGTCCTCCTGCTTGATTCCATACGGGTTGGTCACACTCTCAGACCAATGGTCATCAAACACTCCGGAAACCTTCTGATATTCGGATGTCTTATGATATTGCCATGTATTGTCTGCATAAAGTATGACCTTTATATGCTCGTTGACCGTATCCAAAGTATCGATTGCATCCTCGGGAGACTTCACCAACGGGGTAGGAAGAGACTCCAAAGCAGGACGCGGAATCACCAGTTGAGTCCTGACAGTATCTATACGTACCGGAGTATAAGCAGAAAGCATGTCTGCAGACAGGAGCCCCATCATGCAGACAATCAATATTGTAAATATGTTCTTATTCGTCGTTCTTTTCATTTATTTCGCTCCAAACTGTTCTGTAAGAATCTTCCTTACCGTCGCAACCTTCTCGTCAAGGAGGTCTTTCGAGGTAGCCTCGCACAGGAATCTGAGATAAGGTTCCGTATTCGACGGACGGATATTGAACCACCAGTCAGGGAATTCAACACGATAACCGTCAAAATCCATGTATGCCGTAGCATGTTCTTCAGTCATGAAGTGGTCCCGGACAGCATCCATAGCCCCTTTCTTGTCCTCCAGACGGAAATTTATCTCACCTGAGTTCTGATATTTCTCGATACGTGATATCAACTGACTGAGCGTCACACCTTCGGACTTCATCTTTGCCACCACATTCAGAATGAGGATTGCCGCAAGCAAGCCACTGTCAGAATAGAAGAAATCACGGAAATAATAATGTCCGGCCAATTCTCCTCCGTACACACCGTCAATCTCACGAAGTTTCAGAGCCGCATAAGCACGTCCGACCCTCCATGTATTCATCACTCCGCCCATAGGAGCAAGGTACTCACCCACTGCCTTGGAACTGCGGATATCCTGATGGATGTATCCCTTTTCACCACGTTCTTCGAGGAAATAATGCCCAAGAACGGCAATCATCAGGTCTGGAGAAATGAAACGGCTGTTTTCGTCTACGAACATCACACGGTCCGCATCTCCGTCAAAGATGACACCGATGTCGGATCCTGTCTCGGCAACAAGTTTCTTCAAAGCCTCGACATTAGCAGGAATCAAAGGATTCGGTTCATGATTCGGGAAACTTCCGTCCATATCTTCATAGATATACGCAGGCTGATCGCCGAAAATGTCACGGACAAACAGGGATGCCATACCGTTCGACACATCCATCGCGATCTTCATACCGCTCCAGTCGCCCTTATACTTTAGAAGAAAGGCAAGATAGTCCGACTTTATATCCATAGGATGGACCTGTCCCTTCACCTGGGCAGGAAGGCATTCGCGTCCGCTCTCAATCCATTCCTTGATCTGTCCCAGACCTGTATCAAGACCCACCGGAAGTGCATTTTCACGCGAAACCTTAAGTCCGTTGTATTCTGCCGGATTATGAGAGGCCGTAATCTGCACAGAAGCCTTGAACCCATAATTTGCAGTACCGAAATACACCATCGGAGTAGTACTCAGGCCTATATCATACACATCAGCACCGGCATCAGTAATACCCTTGAGAAGATACTCATGTATCTCAGGAGAAGACACTCTGGCATCCCTTCCGACCAGAACCTTGTCTGCAGAAAGGAGTTCAGGAAGGAAGTAACCCACCTTGTAGGCTACATTCTTATCGAAGTCCACATTGTAGACTCCTCTTATATCATATGCATGAAAGGCACCCATGACATTTATCTTTTTGATTTATAACGAGTCTGAACCGCTCCCTTGGAGATGGCCTGCAGTTTGCGCGAGATCATCTTGCGGCGGATCGGCGACACATTATCTACAAAAAGATTGCCTTCGAGATGTGAAAGTTCATGCTGTACCATACGGCATCCGAACTTGTCGAATTCCTCGACGACCTTCTCGAGGTTCTCATCATAGTACTCCACCTTGATCCTAGATGGTCTTGTAACCTCGGCATAAACACCCGGAACGCTCAGGCAGCCCTCGGAGTACTCACAGGTCTCCTCGCTTTCCTCAAGCACAACAGGGTTTATCATCACGCGGAAAAAGTCGTGAAGGTATTCGTATGTATCCGAAAGGTCACGACCGTCCACGATGACGAGATTCTTGTTGACACCGACCTGAGGTGCAGCAAGGCCGCAACCGTCAGCCACCTTCAAGGTATCCTTCATATCCTCTATCAGTTTGAGGATTCCTTCCTTGTCATTGAGGTCGACATCAACGTTCTCCCGTCTGAGGACCTCTGATCCGTATAAATATATAGGTAGTATCATAATTCTGTTGTTTCATTCATAAAATGAGATCCCACATCACTTCGTACCTCGGAATGAGGCAGAACGATCCAGCCAACTCTGGAGGATGATGGCTGCACTTATCTTATCGACAGATTCCTTCTTCATCCTGTCCTGCTTCTTCATGCCGCCGTCTATCATGGCACGATGGGCAAGCACTGATGTAAATCTCTCATCCTCAAGTTCGACAGGAGTATCAGGAAATGCCTTCGCAAGATGCTTCAGGAACACATCTATATCCTTTGCCGCTTCTGACGGCATTCCATTCATGTTCACCGGATACCCCACCACAAAGCGCACTACATTCTCATTTTCAGCATATTTTTTAAGATAATCTATTATCTTTGCAGAATGTACCGTCTCAAGTGCGGACGCAAAGATGCCGAGCGGATCGCTCACAGCGACTCCGACACGCTTCCTACCGTAATCTATGCCTACAATTCTTTCCATTGAGGGGCAAAGTTACTAATAAAAACTAATTTATGGCACAACGAAGCAGAGAAAAGAAAAGCAGGAGATTACGCCTTGCCTTCATAGATGACGAGACGCACAAGCATCTTGTCACCCTACATTTCACAAGAACCACCTTCTTCATAGCAGTAGTAACCATACTTGTACTGCTGTGCGCAGCCATATATTCCCTTCTGGCATTCACCCCGATGAGGACATTCATACCGGGATATCCGGACGCAAGATCCAAGAGGGCTGCTATCCAGAACGCCATTACGATAGACTCCCTCGAAAATGTGATTTTCCGCTGGGAACTATACTCGGAGAATCTCCGCAGGGCGGTAGAAGGAGAAGAACCTATAAAGATAGACAGTCTTATCAAAGCCAAAAACAACCCGAATTCGGAAACTCTTGACAGGGAGGAGATTGCACGTCAGGACTCCCTCATGAGAGAGCATGTAAAGGAAGAGGAACAGTTCGGAATATCTGACAGAGGACGCCGAGACCTCCCTATCGAAGGAATGCACTTCTTTGCTCCTCTGAAAGGAGTCGTTTCACAAGGATATGATCCTCTGATACACCCATACATCGACATAGCGGCACCCGAGGGCTCTGTCGTAAAGGCTACTCTTGACGGAACGGTGATTTTCGCAGGATGGAGTGACGATGCAGGCCACACCATACAGATACAGCATGACGGAGACATCATCTCTATATACAAGCATAACGAAAAACTCCTGAAGAAGGCAGGAGACAAGGTTAGCGCAGGCTCCCCTATCGCCCTTGTCGGAAACACCGGAGAACTCACCACAGGAGACCATCTCCATTTCGAACTCTGGCACAAGGGACAGACGGTCGATCCGACCTTATACATAAAATTCTAGAAGGATGGAAAAGAGACATATAGCCATACTGGGTTCCACAGGCTCGATCGGCAGGCAGGCCCTTGATGTGATCGGCCAGCATCGCGACCTTTTCGAAGTGGAACTTCTCACAGCAAACAACAGCACAGACCTTCTCATCAGACAGGCGATCGAATTTGACGCAAACGCAGTGGTCATATGCAACGAAGACAAATACCAGGAAGTCAAGGACGCCCTTGACCCGCATGATATCAAGGTATTTGCAGGGATGCAGTCTGTCTGTGACCTCGTAACAGGAGAGAATATCGATATTGTCCTGACCTCAATGGTCGGATTCAGCGGCCTCTCTTCCACTGCGGCAGCAGTCAATGCAGGAAAGACAATCGCCCTCGCCAACAAGGAGACACTTGTCGCGGCAGGAAAAATCGTAATGGACATGGCAGCCAGGACAGGTGCCCGCATACTTCCTGTAGACTCTGAACACTCGGCTATATTCCAGTGCCTGATGGGTTCGGCAGGAGCACCGATAGAGAAGATACACTTGACAGCATCAGGAGGTCCTTTCCGTACATGGAAAAAAGAAGACATAGCCAAGGCTACACGCGCTCAGGCGCTCAACCATCCGAACTGGAGCATGGGAAGCAAGATCACCATCGATTCTGCGACCATGATGAACAAAGGCCTGGAAATCATAGAAGCCAAATGGCTGTTCGGTACTTCCGGAGACAGAATCGAAGTCGTGATTCATCCTGAATCCATCATACATTCGATGATAGAATACGCTGACGGCTCCGTAATAGCCCAGATGGGACATCCGGACATGCGTGAAGCCATCCAGTTCGCTTTCAGTTATCCTTTCCGACTTCCGCTCAACAACAGGAAACTGAACTTTGCAGAACTCGGCGGCATGTCGTTCTTCGCTCCGGACCTGGACAAGTTCCCCGCCCTCAGACTCGCTTATGAGTCCCTCGAGAAAGGAGGAAACATGGCTTGCATAATGAATGCAGCCAACGAGGCTGCAGTAGCGGCCTTCCTACAGGAAAGAATAGGTTTCTACGACATCACATCAGTAGTCCGCGACTGCATGGATGGTGTGGATTTTGTAGCGGAACCGGATCTGGACACCATCTTCGCAACAAATTCAGAGGCCTTCATCAAGGCTTGTGAACTCATTGACAAGATATCATGATCGCAATAATAAAGACGCTTCAGGTAATACTGGCCCTGTCTGCACTCATACTTGTGCATGAACTGGGGCATTTTGCATTCGCCAAGATTTTCGGAATCAGGGTGGATAAGTTCTTCCTGTTCTTTGATGCCGGAGGGAGGAAACTGCTCAGCACAAAGAGCGGCTGGTTTTCGAAGATCTTCCCCAAAGGACAGGCGCTTGAAACCGAATACGGAATAGGATGGCTTCCGCTAGGAGGATACTGCAAGATAGCGGGAATGGTCGACGAGTCCATGGACACGGAATATCTCCAGAATGAACCCCAGCCTTGGGAATTCAGGACCAAACCGGCATGGCAGAGACTCCTGGTAATGGCTGGAGGCGTACTGTTCAACTTCATCTTTGCAATAATAATGTATATCGCCCTGCTCTCCGGATGGGGAGAAAGTTATATCGGCAACGAAGACAACTGCATATATGTCAACGAACTGGCCTATGACATGGGATTCCGAAACGGAGACCACATCATAAGTTTCGACGAATACGAACCTGAAAACTTCCTCATGCTTCAGGCGGACCTGGCCAGAGAAAGTGCAGGCAAGGCTGTAGTACTTCGCGACGGAGACACTCTGGACATATATATTGACCATAGCAGGATAGGTGACGTGCTCAATACTCCCGGAATGTTCGACCTGGCCCGTCCGTTCGTAATCCATTCAATAGCAGAAGGTTCCGTCAACAGTGGAAAAGACCTAAGACAAGGTGACAGGATCACCAGCATAGACAGCACAACCGTACCTTTCGTCCAGGACGCATGGCCTATACTTGAAGGAAAGACAGGGAAGACGGTAACTGCATCCATTGCAAGAGGCGCAGACACACTGGACATGACCCTGCAGGTCGACACCACAGGACGTCTTGGAGTGTTTCTGGCATCACCGGAAATCAAGACAAAGGAATATAGCGTCATATCTGCAATTCCTGCCGGACTTGCAAAGACATTCGACTCCATCGGAGGTTATCTCAAGGACCTCAAACTGGTATTTACTCCAAGTACTGAAGCCTATAAGTCTGTCGGCAGTTTCATAGCAATCGGACAGGTCTTCCCTGAAGCATGGGACTGGTACAGTTTCCTGAGCATAATCGCGATGCTGTCCATCATGCTTGCGGTAATGAACCTCCTGCCGATACCGGCTCTTGATGGCGGACATATAGTCTTTACCCTGTATGAGATGGTGACAGGAAAGAAGCCGAGCGACAACTTCCTTTATGTGACACAGATCATCGGTATGATACTGATTTTCGGGCTGATGTTCCTGGCATTCGGCAACGACATTGCAAGACTTATAAGATAACAGATAAAAAACACTCAATATGAAACAGATCTTCAGATTCATGGCGATTGCACTCGCCGCTGTCATGGCCCTCGTTTCCTGCAACGAGGAACAGAAAAAAAAGGTTCTCCTCCCCAACATCAGCGGAAAGGCAGGAGAAGTAATCGTCGTGATCGACAAAGGCAACTGGGAGGGTCTCGTAGGTAACGTGCTCAGGGATTCACTAGCAAAGGAAACACCTTTCCTTCCGCAGAGGGAGCCTTTGTTCGGCCTGGTGAACGTACCACAGAACGCATTTACAAACATGTTCCAGATCCACAGGAACATTATCGTGGTAAACATAAGCAACACTGTGACCGAACCAGGCGTAGTGATCAGAAAGGACGTATGGGCCGCTCCTCAGACAGTCATATACATCAATGCGGCTGACAGCGAAGGAGCAGCAAGACTTATCGAAGAGAACAGTGCTCTGATGACCGTCACCATCGAACAGGCAGAAAGAGACCGTATCATCGGTAACATAAAGAAATACGAAGAACTGAAACTCGCCCCAGTAGTGACTCAGATGGCTGGAGGCTCGCCTCACTTCCCTTCAGGATACAAACTTAAGAAAAGGACCAGCGATTTCATCTGGATCGAATACGCAATCCAGGACGTGACACAGGGTATACTTATATATAAATATCCAGTCGTAGAGGGAGAACAGATGCTGAGTCTCGAGAGCATCATAGAGAACAGCAACGAGATGCTGAAGAACAACGTACCGGGAATGTTCGAGAACACATATATGACGACCAGCACTGCTGCCAGACCAGGCATAGAGTACAAGCGCTACAAAGGCCTCGAATTCGCTGAAGTAAGAGGATTCTGGGAAGTATACAACGATTATATGGGAGGCCCGTTCGTATCCCATGCATTCTATAGCCAGGATGGTCAGGAAGTTATCGTGCTCCAGGCGTTCGTTTATGCTCCTAAATACGACAAACGTCAATACCTCAGACAGGTAGAATCTGTCATATATTCTTTCGAATGGGCAGATAAAGGTAAAGAAGATAAGAAAGATTAGTAAAATATTTTGGTATTTTAATTTTTTTTTCATACCTTTGCACTCCCATTTCATAAAGATGGTCAGTTTGGTCGGTTCGTCTATCGGTTAGGACTCAAGATTTTCATTCTTGCAAGAGGGGTTCGATTCCCCTACCGACTACTAGAAAAATAAAAAAAAGAATAACAATGGCAAACCACGCTTCAGCAGACAAGCGCTATCGCCAGAGCGAGAGGCGCAGATTGCATAATAAGTATTATGCAAAGACAACAAGAAACGCAATCCGTGCGATTCGTAACACAAACGATAAGGCAGCAGCAGAGGCTAATGCACCTAAGGTTTACGCAATGATTGACAAACTCGCAAAGATTGGCGTTATTCACAAGAACAAGGCTGCAAACCTCAAGAGCGGTATCGCAGTTTACATCAACAAACTTTCATAAAGAAGTTATTCCCTTTAAAGGGTTTTCTTATAGCCTAAAAGAGATGGTCGAAAGATCATCTCTTTTTCTTTTTTGCTCCATTTTTCGGTCACCTGGACAAAAAGTAGGATGATTTTACCTTGATTTTTCAAGGGTGGACAAAAAGTAGGATACTCGGGCAACAGTCAAGCGCGAGGACGGCCCTTTGGCCGAGCCGCCCGGAGCGCTTGATCTGTAGTCGCCGGAGGTCGTATATTCCGGCGACGGTGACCG
>JAZRGY010000041.1:0-4496 GCA_045644485.1 Candidatus Cryptobacteroides sp.
CGAACAGAGAAGTTAAGCTCACCATCGCCGATGGTACTGCCCCACCAGGTGGGAGAGTAGGTAACTGCCACTTTCTTATACGAGTCCCTGACATGATTTCATGTCGGGGACTTTTGATTTATACACTCTCTAATATCTGATCCGTGGCAGGGATATAAAAAAAAGAGGAGTTTAGAACTCCTCTCTTATATTGTATTGGTTTCGTTCGCTGCTGTTGCGTGAGACCATTTCGCATATGAATCCGGAAAGGAATAATTGTACTCCTAGCAGGACTGCTACTAGTGCAAGGTAAAAGAGCGGTTGGTCAGTTACCGGTCTGAATTTGAGACCTTGACTCTGCTGGATGAGTTTCTCTACGATTATCCAGATTGCCATGAATCCTCCGCTAAGGAACATCAGAATACCTGTGAATCCGAAGAAATGCATTGGCTTCTTCCCGAATGTACTCAGGAACCAGAGGGAAATCAGGTCTAGAAATCCGTTTACAAATCGTTCAAGTCCGAATTTGCTGACTCCGTATTTTCTTTTTTGATGATGCACAGGTTTTTCTGTTATTCTTCCGAATCCTGCATTCTTTGCCAGATATGGTATGTATCTGTGCATTTCACCATATACCTCTATATTCTTTACGACTTCGTTTCTATACGCCTTCAGACCGCAGTTCATGTCGTGGAGTTTGATTCCGGTGATTTTACGTGCAGTCCAGTTATAGAGTTTTGACGGGAGATTCTTTGTGAGTTTATTGTCGAACCTCTGCTTCTTCCAGCCGGATACGATGTCGTAACCTTCTTCTGTGACCATTCTGTAAAGTTCAGGTATCTCTTCCGGTGAGTCCTGCAGGTCTGCGTCCATTGTCACTACGACTCTTCCTTCTGCTGCTTTGAAACCATGGAAGAGTGCTGCAGATTTGCCGTAGTTGCGTCTGAACGATATTCCCCTTATGTTCTTATTGGTTTCGGACAGATTCTTGATGATATTCCATGAACTGTCAGTACTTCCGTCGTCGACCATGATGACCTCATACCTGTATCCTTCCTTGTTCATGACCGTTTCTATCCAACGGACAAGTTCGGTCAGAGATTCGTCCTCATTATATAGAGAAATGACTATTGAAAGATCTTTACTGTAGTCCATACTTCTTACTGTTCTTCTTGTTTGTATTCTGCGAATGGATCCTTGCTAGGGATGTTTCTTGAAAGTATAAAAGAAAGGATCATTCCATACAGGAAACAGTATATCAGATTTGAGATGAAGGTTATCTGCGGCAGATTTTCCAGATATGTTTCCATTACCGACTGGGTGTTGGAGTCCATCATCGGTGCCATCTGCTGCATCACGGCATCCATCTGTCCTTCAAAGAGTTCCGGCGATATGAATGCGACATTTGCGAAGGCGAAGGCAGAATAGACCAATGCAGAAAGAAGCGCCATGGCCGTGCCAAGCCTGAATGTGCTTGAGTTTGTTACTGATGTGTTCTCTGATGCGAACTTCTTCATGAAGAATTTCATGATCCAGATGCATCCTGCGAATTTTGCCGCCCAGAGTACGAAACTGAGAATTGAGTTGAGAAGTGCAGGTATCTCGATCTGTCCCAGAGATTGTGAGATGAAAAGGAATGCGGTCGATACTAGTCCGAGGAAAAGGCCTGCCTTTCCTGCTGTATTCCACATATTCTTCTGAATTACATTTTGTTCCATATTCATATCTTTAGTTGTACAAAGATAAGAAAAAATTCATACCTTTGCATTCTTGGATTGATAAGACTTGTTTTATATATAAAATAATAGTACGATATGATTAACATTACATTTCCTGACGGCAGCGTGAGACAGTACGAAAGCGGCGTCTCAGCGTTCGACATAGCACAAAGTATCAGCCCTAGACTTGCAGCAGATGTATTGGCTGCTACGGTTGTGACGGCTGCTGACACGACAGGAAAAGGTACAGTATATGATGTTACACGCCCTATTACAGAGGATGCGTCTGTACGTCTCCACAAATGGGAAGATGCAGAAGCCAAGCATGTGTTCTGGCATTCTTCGTCTCACCTTCTTGCAGCGGCTCTTGAGGCCCTCTATCCAGGAGTGAAGTTCGGAATCGGCCCTGCAATCGAGACTGGATTCTATTATGATGTGGATTTCGGTGACAAGACTCTTGTCGAGGCTGACCTTAAGGCTATTGAGGACAAGATGATTGAACTTGCGCGCCAGAAGAATCCTTTCGTGAGGACAGAGGTTTCAAAGGCCGATGCTCTCAAGACCTTCACCGAGAAGGGTGACGAATACAAGTGCGAACTTATCAGCGAACTTGAAGACGGTACCATTACCTTCTATACAAACGGTGACTTTACTGACCTTTGCCGCGGACCTCATCTTAAGGATACGTCTGTTATCAAGGCTGTCAAACTGACTGCCATTGCCGGTGCATACTGGAGAGGTGATCAGGAACGTCAGATGCTTACACGTGTATATGGTGTGACCTTCCCTAAGAAGTCCATGCTTGATGAGTATCTCCAGATGATGGAGGAAGCAAAGAAGCGTGACCATAGAAAGATCGGAAAGGAGATGGAACTCTTCACTTTCTCACAGAGAGTAGGACAGGGTCTTCCTTTGTGGCTCCCTAAGGGTGCCGCTCTTCGCGAGCGTCTTGAGAACTTCCTCAAGAAACTCCAGAAGTCATACGGATATCTTCCTGTAATCACTCCGCATATCGGAAACAAGGACCTTTATGTGACTTCAGGTCACTATGCAAAATACGGAAAGGATTCTTTCCAGCCTATTCATACTCCGCAGGAGGGCGAGGAATATCTCCTCAAGCCTATGAACTGTCCTCACCACTGTGAAATCTTCAGGTCTAAGCCACGTTCCTACAAGGAACTTCCTCTCAGGCTTGCAGAGTTCGGTACTGTATACCGTTATGAGCAGAGCGGTGAACTTCATGGACTTACACGAGTACGTAGTTTCACTCAGGATGATGCCCATCTTTTCTGTCGTCCAGACCAGTTGAAGGAGGAGTTCTGCAAGGTCATCGATATCATTCTCTATGTGTTCAAGACTTTGAATTTCAGCGAGTATGTGGCGCAGGTATCTCTTCGTGATCCAGATAACAAGACAAAGTATATCGGAACAGACGAGAACTGGGCAAAGGCAGAGGCTGCCATCATTGAGGCCGCTCAGGAGAAAGGTCTCAACACTGTAGTAGAGTATGGTGAGGCTGCATTCTATGGCCCGAAACTCGACTTCATGGTGAAGGATGCTATCGGAAGAAAGTGGCAGTTGGGTACAATCCAGGTTGACTATAACCTTCCTGAACGTTCCGAACTTGAGTACATTGGAAACGACAACCAGAAGCATCGTCCTATCATGATCCATCGTGCTCCTTTCGGATCTCTTGAGAGATTCGTTGCCGTGCTCCTCGAGCATACAGGAGGAAAACTGCCTCTCTGGCTTACTCCGGATCAGGTCAACATCGTGCCAGTCAGCGAAAAATATGAGGAATATGCAAAAAAAGTTTGTGATTTGCTGAATAATTCCGATATTCGCGCCTCTATCGACGATAGAAACGAGACCCTTGGAAAGAGAATCCGTGAGAGTGAACTCAAGAGGATTCCGTTCCTTGTGATTGTAGGAGAGAAGGAGATGAATGAGGGCACGGTTTCTGTCAGAAGACAGGGCGGTATTGATGCAGGATCTATGTCGACTGAAGATTTTGTTGCATTGGTAAGCAATGAGATAAAGGAGCAGTTGTCATAACATCATATTAATAACTTACTTAACTTATAGGAGGACTTATTTATCGCAGCACCATTTAAACCAGGTCCGCGCCCAAGTGGCCCAAGACCTACCAATCGTCCCGGCCAGAGGCCTGTAAATGCTAAGAAGGACGATGACGGATTGAGAATCAATGAAGAGATCACAGCGTCTCAGGTTCGTCTTGTAGGAGAAAATATTCCTGAACAGGGAGTCTTCTCTTTACGTGACGCATTGAGGATGGCTGATGAACAGAGTCTTGATCTGGTGGAGATTAGTGCGAAGGCCGATCCTCCTGTATGTAGGATCATGGACTATCAGAAGTATCTCTATCAGCAGAAGAAGAAGGCTAAGGAGATGAAGGCCAATGCGGCCAAGATAGTCATAAAGGAAATCAGATTCGGTCCAAATACTGATGAACATGATTTCCAGTTCAAACTCAAGCATGCGCAGGAGTTCCTGCAGGAGGGTTCGAAGGTTAAGGCTTCGGTATTCTTCAAGGGACGCTCGATCATCTATGCAGACCAGGGAGAGAAACTTCTTCTTCGTTTTGCTGTCGAACTCGAGGAGTATGGAAGAGCCGAGCAGATGCCTAAACTTGAGGGAAAGAGAATGATCATGATGATCGCCCCACTTAAGAAAAAGTAATCCAAGTGATTGGATAACAAATAATTATTAACTAAATCAAATTTAACTATGCCAAAGATTAAGACCAACTCCGGTTCAAAAAAGCGCTTTACGCTTACC
>JAZRGY010000042.1:0-1670 GCA_045644485.1 Candidatus Cryptobacteroides sp.
TTTGGTATTCTGAAATAAAAAAGATAAATTTGCAGGCTTGCATTCTTGTGCAGGCCTGTTTCGTATGTTATAAACCCGTTCCGACGACTGGCCGGAGCAAAAAACGGAGAGAAGGACATGATTGAGATCTTCTACAAAGAGAACGGACAGATGATGGTTTCCCAGTCGGAGGCCGATTTCGCTATCATCCCTTATGATAATGTTGTGTGGATAGACCTTTTTACTCCTTCAGGTGAGGAGAAAAGGGCAGTCGAGGCATTTCTGGGCACTACGATCCAGAACAGGGCGCAGGCCGAAGAGATCGAGATATCATCACGTTTTTCTGAGACGGAGCAGGCCATCTTCGCGAATACAAGTTTCCTTATTCCCGGACCGGACGAATATAATGAGGAGACTGTATCATTCATATTGTCGGACAATATTCTTACAACCTTGCGAGAGTGCCCTCTGAAGAGTTTCACCGATCTTCAACGAAGGATAATGGCTTTCCCAAAGATGTATGAATCCGGTCATGTCGTGTTCCTTGGCATTCTCGAACAGCGTATCGACCTTGATGCCGATATGGTCGAGTTGGTGTCGAAGGAAATCAACCAGTACAACAGAAAGGTCAGCGTGGGAGAGGATATCAGTGAAGAATTCCTTATCGACATAAATCTCCTGCAGGAGAATACGATGCTCATCCGTGAGAATATAATCGATAAGCAGAGGGTTATTTCCAGCATCCTCAAGAGTGCAAGATATCCTCAGGAATACCGTTCTAGACTGAATGTTCTTCTTAAGGATATATCATCCCTGATAAACCATACCGACTTCGGTTTCGAGCGTCTTGAATATCTTCAGAACACAGTTCTCGGTATCATCAACCTCGATCAGAACAAGATCATGAAGGTGTTCACCCTGGTGTCCCTTCTTCTTATGCCTCCGACCTTGATTGCAAGTTTCTTCGGTATGAACGTGAAGTTCGGATGTTTCTTCGGAGACTCCGGATGGGCATGGGTGGTGATACTCGTTCTTATGGTCGTTTCGCTCTCGGTCATCTTCTGGGTATTCAAGAAGCGCAGGATGTTTTAAACTTTCTGTGAAACTCTTTGAAATTCCGAATTTTATACATATTTTTGCACGCTTTTTTGCCGAAGCGTGCTTTTTTATATGTAAGTCGTTGAGGCAAGGCACAATAAATAATGTTTAACCACTAGTTTGTTTTTAATTAATCACAATGGAAGAAAACAAGACAGTTGTTGAGGCTGCAGAGGTAGTTGCAGTTCCAGCAGTAGAAGAAACCAAGAAGAGCGTTCTCAACGCTTCAGTTGCTCCAGAGGAGTTTGACTGGGATGCATTTGAGAATGACGATGTGTACGGTGCTTCAGTTGAGGAGATCGCTGAGCAGTACAACCAGACTCTTTCAAAGGTTGTTGAAGGCGAGGTCGTAGAGGGCGTCGTTACAGCAATCAGCAAGAGAGAGGTTATCGTTAACATCGGTTACAAGAGCGAGGGTGTCATCATGGCTCCTGAGTTCCGTTACAACCAGGACCTCGCAGTAGGTGACAAGGTTGAGGTATTCGTTGAGAATACTGAGGACAAGAAGGGTCAGTTGATTCTTTCTCACAAGAAGGCTCGCCAACTCCGTTCTTGGGATATGGTAAACGCTGCATACAATGCAGACGAGATCG
>JAZRGY010000043.1:0-12119 GCA_045644485.1 Candidatus Cryptobacteroides sp.
GTTAAACCAGCTAAAGTACAGGAGTAATAATCATGGGACAGAAAACTAATCCTATAAGCAACAGAATCGGTATCACCCGTGGTTGGGACTCTAACTGGGTTGGTGGTAACTATGCAGAGGAGATCGCAGAGGACTTTGAGATCCGTAAGTATCTCTCAAGCCGGCTTGCAAAGGCATCTCTCTCAAAGATCCTTATCGAGAGAACTCTTAAGCTCATCACTGTAACTATCCACGCCGCAAGACCAGGTGTCATCATCGGTAAGGGTGGTCAGGCTGTAGATCTTCTTAAGGAAGAACTCAAGAAGGTAACCAAGAAGGATGTTCAGATCAACATCTACGAGGTTAAGAAGCCTGAGGTTGATGCTCATATCGTAGCAGACTCTATCGCTCGTCAGATCGAGGGTCGTGTATCATACCGTCGCGCAATCAAGATGGCCGTAGCAACTACAATGCGTGTAGGTGCTGAGGGTATCAAGGTTCAGATCAGGGGTCGTCTCGGTGGTGCCGAAATGGCAAGAAGCGAGATGTTCAAGGAAGGTCGTACACCACTCCACACATTCCGCGCTGACATCGACTACGCACTCGCTGAGGCTCACACCAAGGTAGGCGTTCTCGGTATCAAGGTTTGGATCTGCAACGGTGAGGTTTACGGTAAGAAGGATCTCTCTCCTAACGCAGGCATCGCTGCTCAGCAGCAGGCTACCGGCAATAACAACCGTGGTGGCCGCAGCAACGATCGTCGTCGTGGCGGACGTGGCGGACGCAGAGACAACAAGTAATTGTTACTCACACAATAATGAGAAGGGATGGCATTATGTCATCCCTTTTTTGTATATTTGTACCTTGTCGCGTCGTCGCGAGATATTAAATGTTTATATTATGAAAGTACGTGCAATTTTATTCGCCCTTGCTGCTGTAGCAGTGGTGGCTTGCGGTCAGACCGCAGAAGAAAAGGTCAAGGCTTACGAGGATGCTCACAATGCCATGATGGAGGAGTATTCGATGATGATGGATTCTCTTTCTACAGATCCTGCAAAGGCAGAAGCATATTACAATGACTTTGTAGAGAAGTATATAGATTTCAACCTCGATGCAGCAAAGAAGAATGCAGATAATGATGTTGCTGTTCAGGTTCTTATGAACCTTCGCGGTCTTATCGAAGATGCTCAGGTAGATGAGATCATATCGAAGATGCCTCAGACCATGCTTGAGAATGAGCAGGTAGCCTATCTGAAGGCTGGACTTGATGCAAGGAAAGCAACTGCAGAAGGTTCTATGTTCCAGGATTTTACAGTAGAGCATGTTTATGGTTATGACAGAAGCGTGGATCCTCAGCCTCTCAAGAAGGAAGTGAAGTTCTCTGATTATGTAGGTAAGGGTACATATGTCCTCGTTGATTTCTGGTCGCCTTGGTGCGGTCCGTGCAAGAGAGAGATTCCTAACATCAAGGCTGTATATGACCAGTATAAGGACAAGGGATTTGAAGTTCTGAGTCTTGCTGTTTGGGAAAGAAAGCCTCAGTCGCATACCATCGAGACTGCTGCGGAACTTGGAATGGATTGGCTCCATATCAACAACTGTGGTAATGTCCCTACTGATATCTATGGTGTTGAGGGTATTCCTCATCTTATGCTCATCGGTCCTGACGGCACCATCCTCAAGAGGGGCTTCCATGGCCTTGAGGGTATTCAGGCTGCAGTAGCCGAATATATCAAATAAGTTGGACATAAGGCAGAAAATAGCATTGTTTCCACATTCCCCCGGAGTCTACAGATATTATGACTCCGAGGGGAATGTCATATATGTAGGTAAGGCAAAGGACCTGCATAAGAGAGTCGCTCAATATTTTGTTCCGCCAGAGAGACTTACCAGAAAGACTGCCGTCATGGTATCGAAGATTGCCGATGCGGAATATACTGTGGTGGAGTCGGAGGCAGATGCTCTTCTGCTGGAAAACAACCTTATCAAACAGTTCAAGCCCAGGTATAACATACTTCTTAAGGACTCCAAGACCTATCCGTGGATATGTGTCAGTTCTGAGGATTTTCCAAGAGTATTTCTGACCAGAAGGATGGTCCGTGACGGTTCCAGATACTTTGGTCCTTACAGCAGTGTTGTCCATGCACGCAATCTTGTGGAATTCTTCCATAATGTGTATCCTCTGCGCACCTGCAAGCATAAGATTACTTCCGATGTGATATTAAGGGGAAAGATACGTCCTTGTCTTAATTTCCATATCAGGAAGTGTATGGGATGTTGTGTGGGAGGTATTTCTCAGAAGGAGTATAATGCGAATATAGAGGAGATAGTGAAACTTCTGCGTGGTGGCGGACGTGAAATCATCCAGCATTACAGAACCCTCATGACAGAGGCTGCTCAGCGTATGGACTTTGAGCAGGCTCAGGTCTGTAAGGAGAAGATGATGTCTCTCGAGCAGCATTACAGCAAGTCTGTGATAATGAATTCGACGGTAGGGGATGTGGATGTGTTCTCTCTCGTGGTCGATGGCCCGGAAGCATTCGGCAATTTCATGCGAATAAGAGGAGGTGCTGTCATCCAATCCCTGAATCTTGGTTTCAAACTGATGATTGAAGAGGAACCGGAATCTGTCCTGAGTATGTTCATCGGAGAAATCCGGTCTAAATTCGGAGCCCTTTCTCATGAGGTCATCGTTCCTTTCAAGCCGGATACCGAGATAGGAAATGTCGAATTCAAGGTTCCTGTCAGAGGAGATAAACTTGCATTGCTCGAACTCAGTGCAAGAAATGCCAAGGAAATGCGTCTGAATGCCCTTAAGCAACAGGAGCATACGGATCCGGATGCCTATAAGAACATGGTGATGGAGTCTCTTCAAAGGCAGATCGGGATGAAGGACCTGCCTGTTCATATAGAATGTTTTGACAACTCTAACATTCAGGGAACAAATCCTGTTTCTGCATGTGTCGTGTTCAGAAATGCCGTGCCTTCGAAAAAGGATTATCGCCATTTCAAGGTCAAGACTGTCGTCGGGGCCAATGACTATGCGACGATGAAGGAAGTTGTGAACCGACGATATTCCCGTATGCTTGACGAAAATCCTGACGATCTGCCTCAACTCATCGTCATTGACGGAGGAAAAGGGCAGTTATCCTTTGCATACGAGGCCCTTGCCGAACTAGGACTTACTGACAAGGTGACTGTTGTGGCCTTGGCAGAGCGTATGGAAGAGGTTTACAGGGTCGGCGATCCTTATCCTATGTTCATAGACAGGAACTCTCCAGCCCTTAAGGTGCTTCAGCAGATACGAGACGAGGCCCACCGTTTCGGTATAACATTCCACCGTAAACTCAGGAGCAAGTCTCAGATAGAATCTGCCCTGCGCGCTATCAAAGGAGTGGGAGAAAAGACGGAGCAGAGGCTTCTGCTTCGTTTCGGCAGTGTAGCACGTATTGCATCTGCCCCGATCGGAGATCTTGCTGAACTTGTAGGAATGGAACTGGCCACTAGAATACACGAAGAATTGAATACTCATGAATAATAAAGTACTGTCACTTTACGACTGGTTCCTGATAGTAGGAGTTGTAGCGTCTAATATCATTTATTCCCTTTTGAGCGGAAATGTCGACATTGTAGGATCAGTAGCGGGAATCGCCGGAGTCCTTTGTGTCGTACTGGTTGCAAAAGGAAGCATCTGGAATTATCTTTTCGGCCTTGTGAATGTGTCGATGTATGCTTATATCTCTTATACGGCATCACTGTATGGGGATGCGGCGTTGAATGCCCTGTATTATCTGCCGATGCAGTTTATAGGATGGTGGCAATGGAGAAAACGCGGTGCCGCTGTCTCTCAGGCGGAGGCTGACGGAGATGGTGTTCAAGTTAAGGCACGCAGATTTGCCTGGAGTCAAAGGATAATGCTTGCTGTCGGATGTACTGTTGCTGTTCTCGTCGGTGGCATAATTTTGCGTCACGTAGGAGACCCTCAGCCATTCAAGGATTCTACAACAACAGTCCTCAGTATCGTGGCTCAGGCTCTTATGGCTCTTGCATTCATGGAACAGTGGGTGTTGTGGATAATTACTAACGTCGTGAGTGTGGTGATGTGGGTAGTATGTGTTATGCGTGGAGAGGCCCATGCAGCAGTGATGGTTATCATGTGGGTATTCTATCTTCTGAACTCAGTCAATGGCTTGAGAGTGTGGTTGAGGTTGAGTAAGCCGAAGAAGGCGAATATTGATTAAATTTTCATATTTCGTTTTTTTTTATTTAATTTGCGGAGATTTTTGTCGCAAATACGTGTAAATAAGATACTAAATTATTAACTAAATTTTTAAAGTTATGGCTAACATTGCAGAAGACGTAAAGGCAATCATCGTCGAGAAATTGGGCGTTGATGCGTCTGAAGTTACTGAAACCGCTAGTTTTACTAATGATCTTGGTGCTGATTCACTTGACATCGTAGAACTTATCATGGACTTCGAAAAGAAGTTTGACATTGAGATTCCTGATGTAGATGCTGGTGACAAGATTTCTACAGTAGGTGATGCAATCAAGTACATTGAGGACAAGGTAAACGCAAAATAATTTTGTCTGAAATAACAAACGAGGTCAGATCGTATGATCTGACCTCGTTTTGTTGTGTATGGGTCTATGTTATTCTGCAGACTTAGGGGCTGAGAATACCACTTTGAACTGTGGTTTTGCTCCGGCTGCTGTAGGGCCGTTAAGCGTTGCATTATAAAATCTGTCCTTGTCAAGTTCTGTAGTGTATTCCTCGCTGCTTGAGGTGTTGTACATGCCGGACATCATCTGTGCCATCAAAGCGTAACTATAGTAATTGTTATATCCGTATCCACCGTATCCGCCGTATCCACCGTATCCGCCATAGCCGCCGTATCCGCCGTAGCCATATCCGCCATATCCACCGTAACCGTATCCATATGGGTCATACATCATGCTGTTATAGTAGTAGTTGTATGGGAGGTTGTTGTAACTGCCACCGTCATATGTGGTGTCTTCCACAATCTCCTGCGCCATGATGAGGAACCAGATATCATATTTCTCGATGTTCTTGCTGTAGTCCTTGTCGTTTCTGTCGAGTTTTAGGATTTCCTGGACGTGGTGGCTTATGTCTGGAGTATACATGTTCAGTGAACGATTGATCTCACCTTGATTCTCGGTGCTGATGCTTGCATCGGTGAGGCCTGCATATGTGACATAATTGCCTTCTGTACTGTGAAGCCTTACTGTAGGACTAAGTACTGAAGGATACTTTTCAAGGAGAGAATAATCTCCGTTTACATCATAAGGAAGAACAATGGTCGCCTTGTTGATCACGACCTGGCTTGGGTCTGTGATGCCTTCTGCTGCAATCAGTCTTTCCAGAATCTGCTTGATTTCTTCTGCCTTTACCACCGGCTTCACTCCGCCACCACCTTCTACATAGATCTTGTCAGTTGCAGTGATGCCATTCTTGTATGCCTCAGATGTCTCGTGGTTGCTTGCATTGAATGCAAACTGGTTCGGATAGTTGATGCTTCCTCTTTCGTCATCATACTTTACGAAGTCTCCAGGGCCGAATATGAAGACAAAGGATGTGTCTACCGGTTCGTCCGAATAATCATATTCTGCTGTGAACTTGAGTTCGGCATAATTACCTGCAAGGTATCCGTCACTATTGTCTACGGTAAGACCGAACATATTGATTCTACCGCCTTTTGCTGCAGGAGTGTCTGTGCTGAAATAGATGCCTGGAAGATATTTGAGATAATTGTCCACACTGTCCATCATTCCTGCTCTCTGAGCCTCATCTATCTTTGCAATCACCTTTTCGGCGAATTCGAGACTGAAGTCAAATGAAAGGGAGTCGCCTCCGGAGTATACAGGAGTACCGTTGGTTATCCTTTTGCTGAGGTCTACGAATTCATTGAGTACCTTAGGGTCTGAGAGGGAGTTGACGTATAGGATCGTCGAATCAAGAGGTTTCTTGAGTTCCGACACATAGACGTTCTGGAGAATCCTCTGCTCGTTATCATAAACGGTGGAGAGAGTATCTCTTACGGCAGTGAAATGGAATCGTCTGACTTTTGTGTTCTTACCGAAGTCGAGTGTGTCCCATACAGGTACGAGGGTGATGCTGGATGTCTTGGATGATGTTCCGAGCACGCTTCCGTCATTGACTGCACCAAAGGTGAATCTTGTGGTGCTGTAACCCGAAAGGCTGTCCGACATGTGTAACTGTATATTCTCAAGAACTACCGGTTCCTGGGGGAAAACATCCCATTTCTGGTCTGTCGGGATGAGGTTTTCACCAAGTTTCTCGTTAATTGTGATACATGATGCAGAGCAAAGCAGTATCGCACCGAGAGCAACCAGACGGCTGGCTCTGCTTAAAAAACAAAAATTCATTATAAATTATCGTAAAAACTGTTGTAAACTTCTATGTATGATCCGTCTTCGATGGCCTTTGCGTCATAAGGTACAGACGGGCATCCTTTCTTATTGCAGAAATCAACTATTTCCTGCGGGATGTCCTCTGCTCCGAAAATGACGCCGTCAGAATATTCCGCGGCGAGTTTAGCAAGATTTATGCCGTCGTTACCTTCCATGATCTTTATATCCTCTTCGCTTATCCCGCCGAACAGGATTCTTTCCTTGAAATCTTCGGGGAACTGGGAAGGAGTGTCGTCATAGAGCGAAAGGACCACCTTGCTGTTTGAGAAGATAGGGTCGTCGATGTACGCCTTCTTCAGATATAGCGGCAATATCTGCGAAATCCAGCCCTGACAATGGATTATGTCCGGAGCCCATCTCAATTTCTTTACTGTTTCGAGTACTCCGCGGGCAAAAAATATAGCCCTCTCTCCGTTATCCTTGAAGAATTCGCCGTTTTCGTCGAAATAAACGCTCTTGCGATGGAAATAATCCTCATTGTCAATGAAATATACCTGCATCCTTGCAGCCGATATGGATGCAACCTTGATTACAAGAGGTCTGTCGACATCGTTGATCACGATGTTCATGCCCGAGAGGCGGATCACTTCATGCAACTGGTTCTTTCTCTCGTTTATACATCCATACCTAGGCATGAACGATCTTATTTCCTTCTTCCTTTCCTGTATGCCCTGCGGTAAATATCTTCCGATGTTGGCAATAGGGGATTCCGGAAGATATGGGAATATCTCCGAATTGACGAAAAGGACTCTTTTGGCTGAATTTCCCATGGCGGTAATTTTTAGTGACAAAATCTCTACAAAGATAATAATAATTTTTTGATAAATAGTTATCTTTGACCCCGATTGGATTTGATGTATGAGTTCTGCAGATAATAAACTGATGCGCCGCAGGCTGGCAAACGCCTATCTTTCCTCGGTGATAAGCATAAGCCTTGTGCTTCTGTTGGTCGGTGTGGCGGCCATGCTCCTTGTTAATGCCAGAAGTGTTTCTGACTATTTCAAGGAGAATATGCAGGTTACTGTAATGATGAAGCAGAATGTTTCTGATGAGGCTGCAATGGATTTCCAGGCCGGTCTTGATGGAAAACGTTTCATAAAGAATACTCAGTTTGTGTCCAAGGAGCAGGGAATGAGGGAGATGGCTGATATGCTGGGAGATGATTTTCTGGATGTGTTCGAGACCTCTCCTATACCTGTATCGATAGATGTTACCCTCAAGGCTGATTATGTGTCGGCGGACAGTCTGGAAGTCGTGAAAAATGAAATCGCTTCGTCGGACCTTGTGGATGAGGTTGTGTATCAGACCTCTCTGGTAGATGCTCTTAATGCCAATCTGAGCAGGATTTCCTTGATATTGGGAATATTCATAGCCTTGCTTTTGTTCATATCATTCGTTCTGATAAACAATACGGTGAGGCTTAATGTGTACGCACGCAGGTTTACCATCCATACGATGAAACTGGTAGGTGCTACAAGGTCGTTCATTAGGGCTCCTTTTTTGATTCAGGCGGCTTTTCAGGGAGTGTTTGCGGCTTTTGTCGCGATCATAGCCCTTATCGTCATGATGTATTTCATGAGGAGTGAATTTCAGCAGTTATTCGAGATATTCAGACTCGATCTTCTGCTGGCTGTAATCGGAATAGTGCTTGCGGCAGGTCTGGTCATATGTCTTGTAAGCACGTGGTTTGTAGTGAATAAACTGGTATCCCTTAAAAAGGATGAGTTGTATTATTGATATAAAGGTAAAGGAATATGGAAAATAATCCGAAAATGGCAATGACCCCGAAAGGGTTGAGATATCTTCTTGTCGGTCTTATCGTTATGGTGTCAGGTTATATCCTGATGACGGGAGGCGGAACTGTCGATCCGGAGACTTTCAGTTATGATATGTTTGATTTCCGTCGTATGGTTGCTGCCCCTCTTGTGATAATTCTCGGTATTGTTATAGAGGTTATTGCCATCATGGGTGTATTCAGAACCAAAGAAGACAAATAGTATGGAGTGGTTTGAGGCGGTATTGTTGGGCCTTATTCAGGGACTTACGGAATTTCTTCCGGTAAGTAGCAGCGGACATCTTGAGATAGGTAAGGCTCTGCTGGGTGTCGAGACGACGGATGACCTTCTTTTCACTACGATGGTCCATGCTGCTACGGTTCTGAGTACCATAGTCGTGTTCAGTGCTCAGATATGGGGCCTTCTCAGAGGATTTTTCTGTGGCATGAAGGATTGGAGAATTACTGAAAATGAGGCAGGAAAGAAGGTTTTTGTGTGCAATGACCAGACGGATTATCTTTTGAAGATCGCGCTTTCCATGATTCCTGTCATGGTTGTCGGACTTTTCTTCAAGAATCAGGTGGAATCTCTTTTCGGCTCCATATATGTTGTGGGCTTTGCTCTTGTGGCTACAGCCCTGCTCCTGTTCTTCTCGGACTATGCTTCCCGACCTGGAAAGAAGTCCATATTTCCTGCAAATGAGTATCGTAATGGCATTTCTTACTGGCAGGCTTTCGCTATAGGACTTGGACAGGCTTTTGCTGTCATCCCGGGTCTTTCCCGTTCCGGTACCACCATCTCTACAGGTCTTATATGCGGTGTCAGAAGAGAGGTTATGGCACAGTTCTCCTTTCTGATGGTTCTTGTTCCTATTCTGGGAGAGACTTTCCTTGAAATAGTAGGTGGAGAGTTCGGCTCTTCGTCAGTGGGGGCACTTGCTCTTGTTCTGGGTTTTGTGTCTGCCTTTCTGTCGGGGCTTTTTGCGTGCAAGGTGATGATCGCTCTTGTAAAGAAGGCTAAACTTTCGTGGTTCGCACTTTACTGTCTTGTGGCAGCCGCCTGCATATTCATCTTCGCATAACGTCGCCTTCTGCCAGATTCTTTAAAATTTATCATTTCGAGACCCGAAGGGTGTCGAAAAATCTTTAACAGAAATGAAAGTATACTTTGTGTCAGATGTCCATTTGGGTCTTCAGGTTGCCGATCCTGCTGGCCGCGAACGTCGTTTCGCGAACTTCTTGCGTAGTCTTCCGGAGGACACGGCCGCTTTGTATCTCCTGGGAGATATATGGGACTTCTGGTATGAATATCGGGACGTAGTTCCCAAAGGCTATATCCGTGTATTCGCTGCTCTTCAGGCCCTTATGGACAGGGGAGTGAAGGTATATTTCTTTGAGGGTAACCACGACATCTGGACATATTCCTATTTTGAGGAACTGGGGATGATCAAACTGACTCAGCCCCATCTTGTCGAAATCGGAGGAAAGACTTTCTGTCTGGGGCATGGAGATGGTCTGGGGCCGGTTCCTGCCGGATATCGTGTGCTTCAGTCCGTGTTCCGAAGCCGTGTGACTCAGTTTCTGTTCAGTCTTCTACATCCTTTCCTAGCCTTCCGTTTTGGAAGCGGATGGTCCAGGAACAGCCGTCTGTCGCATGATCAGGAATATGTGTTCCGTGGCAAGGATGAACCTCTTTACAAGTTCGCTGAGGAATTTGCCTCCGCAAATAATGTGGATTATTTTATTTTCGGCCATTATCATGCCGACGTACGCATGACCTTGTCTTCAGGATCCGGATTCTTTATTTTGAAGGACTGGATCAAGTCGTCCCCATATCTCTGTTTCTCTTATCAGTCTGACAAGGATTCCGCTACGTGTCCGGAGGAACGACGTGAGGAGGGAATGTTTAACGGTATTTTTCAGGAATAGGCATTTCCGGAGGATCCTTCCAGAACAGTGACCAGTAGAGCGCAGGGAAGTCTCCGCTTTCCCAGATCTGTACAAGTTCTTCAGTTGCCTTGTCTTCTCCATCCGGATCATATGGTTTCTTTAGGTCCGATCCGAATATCTTTGCTATGCCCTGCCAGAAACCGGCTGTGATGCCGCTTTTGTATCCTTTTATTATGTCGTATGACGACTTGCCCACTTCCCTGTCTATAAGTTTCATGATGAGTGCACCTTGACTTACAGTCAGTTGCCGCATCTGTCCTTCGAATACGTCAAAGAGTTCCTTCTGTACCTGGCTGATGTATTTCTCTCTTTTTGTCCCCCTGAGCCTGTCCGCTAAGATTGTGCTGTCTGCTTCGGTCACCAGTTTTCGGGCAACCAGAGCATATGGGTAGGACTTGCTGAAATTATGGACAAGACGATAATACTGTCTCCATTCCTTTCCCTTCTGCTTCGGAACTCTGGAATACACCTTGGAAGCGGTTATTGTGTCATAATATATGGTATCCTCTCCTTCGATGAAATATGCCAGTTTCCCACTATTGATGTTTTCTTGCGTCAGTTTTTCGCTCTGAAGTCCTTTCCGTACATCTTGTACGGATACCGTTTCGGTTTTCTTCTCCTTTTTCCTTCTCTGGGCATGGCCATCCGAAGCCCCCGCAAAAAGAAGAACGGAAGCAACTATGAGTGTAATGATATTTTGAAGGGCGCTTTTCATCTGCCGTTATGCTCAGACCGGAAAAATGCAAATTTAGCAAATCCCTCGGTCGCTGCAAAATCCAAGCCTACATCATTTTTGCTATATTTGTCTTTCGCTAATTATAAAAGTATCGTAGTGATGAAGACCGAATTTGAAAAGATGCGTTCTCAGGAACTTTATGATTTTTCCGATCCTCAGGTGGATGCCAGTCTCAGGCACGCCAAGGTGTTATGTGCCCGTCTGCAGACAATGACTCCATATGATGAGGATTATCGTGCAGTCATTGAGGAACTTATTCCTGACATGCCTGCTTCTGCCAATGTCACTCCACCGTTTTATTGCGACCATGGAAGCGGAATCCATCTTGCGGAGGGTGTGTTTCTGAACTTCGGATGTACGATTCTTGACGGTGCTCATGTGACGATCGGTCGTCATACTCTTCTGGGACCGAATTGTCAGTTGTATACTCCTCAGCATCCTATGGACCATGTCCTGCGTCGCGAAACAAAGGAGACGGCCTATCCGATAACTATCGGAGAAGACTGCTGGCTGGGCGGTAATGTGACCGTATGTCCCGGAGTAACTATCGGTGACAGAGTGATTGTTGCGGCCGGAAGCGTGGTGACCCGTGATGTTCCGGATGATGTGCTTGTTGCTGGAGTCCCTGCAGTCGTGAAGCGCCATCTCAAGTGATATCGAAGACTGTGCTATTTGATAGACGTTGACTGAACGGTTGAATTTTGTCGTTTCGACCGAACGAAGTGAGTGGAGAAGTCTTTGATACGGATTTTTCGAAAATCTCGTACCGGCGCTTCTCGTTATACGGCAATTTGGACGTTGGGGCTAGCGTCGGTACTTATGTACTGACGCTGTTCAGATAGCATGGATACAAGATTGTCGGCTTTTGGCGATCCGGTGTTTCGGGGGTCGTGCCAAAGTTGATTTTGGCCCGGATCGGTGCAGGTCGAAAATGCGGTGATAAAAATTTTACCAAGGTTTGTAACTGTATGAAAATGCGTATTTTAGAGTGTGAAAAAACTGGTCGAAAATATTGTTAAAAAATCGAAATATAGTTTGTAATTCGGAAATTTTTTGTATCTTTGCAACCCGTTAATTGAGGACTATCAAGCCCAACCAGTTGATTCTCAATTAATTAGGGAAAACAGAAAGTTTTAATCCAAAAGTAATAGAAAAATGTTACAACCAAAGAAAACAAAATTCAGAAGGCAGCAGAAAGGCCGCATGAAAGGTCTCTCTCAGAGAGGA
>JAZRGY010000044.1:0-2061 GCA_045644485.1 Candidatus Cryptobacteroides sp.
CCACCGATGAGCATAGGCATGTTGAGGTCAATAGGAATGAACATTCCGAGAGCGAAAGGAAGTGCAGGGACTTTGAAGAATGTGAGCACAAGTGCGATCACTGCGCCGATACCATAGAGAAGCCATGGTGCGCTTCCTCCATTCATCATAGGTTCGATCACTGCTGGCATTGCATTGGCCTGAGGCGCCACGAGAGCATTCTCTCCTGTAAATCCGTATGTCTTGTTGAGAACAAGCATTACTCCTCCTACGGTTGCTGCTGCCACGAGGGTTCCGAGGAACTTCCAACTTTCCTGCTTTTTAGGAGTGGATCCGATCCAATATCCTATCTTCAGGTCGGTGATGAATGCTCCTGCTACGGAAAGGGCTGTACATACTACACCTCCGATGATCAGGGCTGCTGTCATTCCCGCTGTTCCGTTGAGCCCGACCGCTACCATTATGAGAGATGCCAGAATAAGGGTCATCAGGGTCATTCCGCTTACAGGGTTCGAGCCGACTATGGCAATTGCGTTTGCTGCCACTGTTGTAAAGAGGAATGCGATGATTCCGACTATCAGGAGTCCCACAACAGCGTGCCATATGTTGTCCACGACTCCGAACATGAAGAATCCGAATACTGCTACAAGAGTCACTGCTATTCCTATGACAATGATCTTCATTGATATGTCTCTCTGGGTTCTGATCACTTCGGCCTCTGCTCCGCTCTTCTTTCTTTTGAACTCGCTGGAAGCAAGACCGAGGGCTGACTTTATTACTCCGAAAGACTTCACGATGCCGACGATTCCGGCGGTGGCGATGCCACCGATACCTATATGGCGCGCGTAATCCTTGAATATCTGGTCAGGAGACATTTCTCCGATGGTCATCGTTACCCCTGTATTCATAAGGTCTATTACCTGTCCACCCCAGATCAGGTTCATAAGAGGTATGATCACCAGCCATACGAGAAAACTTCCGCAGCAGATGATGAATGCATATTTGAGTCCCACTATGTATCCGAGTCCGAGGACTGCCGCTCCTGTATTTACCTTAAGGAGAACCTTGGCCTTGTCGGCGACCGCTGCTCCCCAAGGAAGTATCTTTGTCGTGAGTGTCTCGCCCCAGAGTCCGAATGTGGATACGATGAAATCATACAGACCTCCGATGAGTCCGCTGACAAGAAGGGTCTTGGCTCCTTTTCCACCGCCTTCTCCGCTCACGAGTACCTGTGTTGTTGCGGTGGCCTCAGGGAAAGGATACTTTCCGTGCTGTTCCTTTACAAAATATTTTCTGAAAGGAATGAGGAACAGGATACCGAGGATTCCTCCAAGAAGTGAGGAGAAGAATACTTTTGTGAAGTTTACTGTAAGTTCAGGGTATTTGTCCTGAAGGATGAAAAGAGCCGGGAGAGTGAAGATCGCTCCTGCCACTATGGCTCCAGAGCAGGAGCCGATTGACTGGATCATTACATTTTCTCCAAGAGCGTTCTTGCGTCCTAGGGCGCCGGAGAGTCCGACCGCTATGATGGCGATAGGAATCGCTGCTTCGAATACCTGACCGACTTTAAGACCGAGGTATGCGGCTGCGGCTGAGAATATCACTGTCATGATGATACCCAGTGTCACTGACCATGGGGTGACTTCCGGGTAATTCTTCTGAGGAGAGAGCAACGGCTGGTACTCCTCGCCCGGTTTAAGTTCCCTGTGGGCGTTTTCCGGCAATTGAGTCTTTTTCTGTTCCATATATTATATAACGTTATAGTTTTTATTCGAACTACAAAAATAGTGATAATATTTGATAAAATTAACTATCTTTGATTATCAACGAGTTACGTATTTGGTGATAAAAAATCTTCAAAAAAGTTGTAAAAAAATGTCAGAAAAATTTGGAGGATAAAAAAAAGTCCGTATCTTTGCAGCCCGTTTGAGAAATAACGGCAAGTTCATTGACAAGTTTGAGAAAAGATAACGAGGTAAAGTTAGAAGAAATTAATTAGTCTGTAACTAAAAGAGAGAAAAAGAGTCAATCGAAAAGTTGTGGACTGCAATTTCAAGGCAACGAGTAAATGAGAACAAGTGT
>JAZRGY010000045.1:0-44921 GCA_045644485.1 Candidatus Cryptobacteroides sp.
ATCAGGCTTTCCAGTCTGCCCAGATTGTAATCCTTCGGAGTACGGGTCGCATATACAATATCAACTATGTACCTCTCGATCTTCTCATCCATGTACACATCCTTCACAACCTCGCGTGCCCTTACGATATCTTCAGGCTTGAGCACTGGAGCCGCCTTAGGGAAGGATCCGCTATTGTTCATACGCATGATCATACGTTCTTCTTCCTTCTTAGGATATGTAACCACAACCTTGGGCATGAAACGGTCCAACTGCGCCTCAGGAAGAGGATAGGTACCTTCCTGTTCGATCGGGTTCTGGGTAGCCATCACAAGGAACGGCTCCGGAAGTCTGAATGTCTCATCACCGATTGTCACCTGACGCTCCTGCATGGCCTCGAGAAGGGCAGACTGAACTTTTGCAGGGGAACGGTTGATCTCGTCCGCAAGGACGAAGTTTGCGAAGATCGGTCCTTTCTTGATCTGGAACTGCTCGCTCTTCTGGGAGTAGATCAGAGTACCGATGACATCGGCAGGAAGAAGGTCCGGAGTAAACTGTATACGGCTGAACTTAGAATCTACAGCCTGAGACAATGTATTGATTGCCAAAGTCTTTGCCAATCCTGGAACACCTTCAAGAAGGATGTGACCGTTGGCAAGAAGACCGATCAGAAGGTTCTCCACAAGATGTTTCTGGCCTACAATGACCTTGTTCATCTCCATCGTCAGGATGTCCACAAAAGAACTCTCTCTCTGAATGCGGTCGTTCAATTCTTTAATGTTTATGCTCTCCATAAATATGATTTTTGATATTTTTGCATTTTAAAACCCACAAAGTTACTCAATTATTTTGATATGCGATACAAAATAAGGCTCTCATACGACGGCAGTTCATTCTGCGGATGGCAGATACAGAACAATGCGCGCACCGTGCAAGGCGAAATCGAAAAAGCCTTGTCCACCCTGCTCGGGACATCCGTTCAGGTCACAGGCGCAGGAAGGACCGATTCCGATGTGAACGCAATCAATTATATCGCCCATTTCGAAGTCCCTGACGAAGTCAGGATCGAAGCGGCCCATCTGTGCTACAAATTAAATGCCATCCTGCATCGTGAAATAGCAGTCCACGAAGTCTGCGAAACCACAGAGGATTTCCACGCAAGATTCGATGCACGAATGAGGGAATACCACTACTTCATCCATTTCCGCAAAGATCCGTTCTGCGAAAAATACTCATACAGGATGCGTTACCCGCTTGACATGGACCGGATGAACAAGGCAGCGGAGTTTCTTATCGGCGAGCATGACTTCAGTTGTTTCGAGAAGACCGGTGGAAACAATGTCACATCGATATGCACAGTGACAGAAGCAGTCTGGAGCACTTACAGACCGACTCATGCGGAGATTATGGGATGGGACCTGAAAGAAGGTGACTACATCGTATTCCGCATCCGCGCAAACCGCTTCCTACGCAACATGGTAAGAGCAGTTGTAGGCTCTCTTGTCGAAGTCGGAAGAGGCAAGAAGGAACCTTCATGGATTGCAGACCTTATCGCATCCGGAACCCGTTCGGACGCCGGTTCATCAGTCCCCGGAAACGCACTTTTCTTCAGCGGAGCAGAATATTCTGTACAGGATTAAGAAAAAAACACTAACTTTAGGACACTTTATTTTAATAACACTGACACTCATGAAAAAGTTGATTCTTTTTTGCGCCTCATGTCTCATAAGCGCAATTTCTTATGGTCAGGAGCCGGTAACCTTCACTACCGAGCAGGACCACCAGAACATGCTTGACCAACTCGGCATCAAATCCATCAGACGCGGATTTGACGCAGACCAGAAAAGTCCTTACGCAGCCAACTACGACGAAAGCAAGGCAAATCCGTTCCCGGTCATCCCGGAACTTCTCACCACCAAATCAGGAAAGAAGGTAAAGACTGAAAAGCAGTGGTGGGATGTCCGCAGGCCTGAAATCGTGGAAGATTTTGAAAGAGAGGTGTACGGACGCGTTCCGGAGAACGTTCCGGATGTGACCTGGACCATAGTAGCCCAGGAAATCGAAAACGTAGGAATGATGAGGGTAAAGGCAAAGCAGTTGGTCGGTCACGTCGACAACTCAGCATGCCCGTCCATCAACGTGGACATAAAGATGGTTGTAGTGACTCCTGCAGATGCAAAGGGTCCCGTTCCGCTTCTGATGATGTTCGGAGGTGCTAATCTCCCTAACCCTGTAAAGCCTGGCGCAGCCGACATGGAAGTGATCAACAAGACCCTCCGCAGCCTTCTTGAAAACGATCCCCGCACAGCAGAACTCATGAAGAAATATCCGGCATGGCAGCCTTTCGAGCCAGCAAATCCTTTCGCAGCATTCAGCCGCATGTCTCAGCGTGCTCCCGGACAGGATCCGCCTTCAACCGAACAACTCATCGCAGCAGGCTGGGGCTATGCGATGATCGATCCTAGCAGCATCCAGGCTGACAACGGAGCAGGACTTACCCGCGGAATCATCGGCCTTGTAAACAAGGGCCAGCCGCGCAAGCCGGAAGACTGGGGATCTCTCCGCGCATGGGCTTGGGGAGCAGCACGTGGTCTGGACTATCTGGAGACAGACCCTGATGTCGACGCAAAGCATGTCGGTATCGAAGGAGTATCTAGATATGGAAAGGCTGCCCTCGTGACTCTCGCGTTTGAAGACCGTTTCGCCATGGGTCTCATCGGTTCTTCAGGAAAGGGAGGAGCAGCACTGCACCGCCGCATCTTCGGAGAAGGACTTGAAAACCTCACAGGTTCCGGAGAATACCACTGGATGGCAGGAAACTACATCAAGTACGCATCGGTAGAGTCAAAGACAGGAGCATGGACAGCAGATATGCTCCCTGTGGATTCACACCAACTCATAGCACTCTGCGCCCCTCGTCTTGTGTTCATCAGTTACGGTATTCCTGAGCAAGGTGATGCACTCTGGCTCGACCAGTACGGTAGTTGGCAGTCTACGATTGCTGCAGGAGAAGCATTCAAACTTCTCGGCGCTACAGACCTCGGACGTTCGAACGATTATCGCAACGAACCGATGCCTGCAGTCAACGAAGACGTTCTCGAAGGTGACCTCGCATGGCGTCAGCACGACGGAGGTCATACAGACGGCCCTAACATGAAACATTTCATTAAGTGGGCAAGCAAGAAGATCGGTTACGTTTACCAAAGATAAATTTCGTAATCAACCAATTTTTGCGTACTTTTGCACGATTATGCGAAAGTACGCTTAAATTTTTTATACAACATAAGTTAGAACTATGATTTTCAATCTTTTACAGGCAGGAGACACAGAACTCCTGGAGACCGGAGTACAGGCAGTGGCACAGGAGAAGACGCTGAATCTCATCGATATGGCATTGGCCGGAGGATGGCTCATGCTCGTACTTCTGATTCTTTCAATCCTGGCTATCTACATTTTCGGAAACAAGTGGTGGATGATCCGCAAAGCCGGAAACATCGACAAGAACTTCATGAACGATATCCACGACTTCATCCACGACGGAAAGATCAAATCCGCTCTTGAACTCTGCCAGAAGTATGACTCACCTGTGGCAAGGCTCGTGGAGAAGGGCATCGAGAGGATCGGACGTCCTCTTCAGGACATCCAGACAGCAGTCGAGAACATGGGTAACGTAGAGGTTGCAAGGCTTGAGAAGAATCTTCCTATGCTTGCGACCATCGCCGGAGGTGCTCCGATGATCGGATTCCTCGGTACCGTAACAGGTATGATTCAGGCATTCTTCAGAATGTCGACAGCAGGAAACAACATCGACATCACACTTCTCTCTGGAGGTATCTATGAGGCCATGGTGACAACCGTAGGCGGACTTTTTGTCGGTATCATCGCATACTTCGGATACAATTTCCTCACATCACAGATTTCGAATCTTGTGTTCAAGATGGAAAGTACCACTATCGAGTTCATCGACATGCTCCATGAACCTGCAGGAAAATAAAGGAGACTGACATGGCAATAAAAAGGACAACAAGAGTGGATTCGGGATTCTCGATGTCATCTATGACGGACATCGTGTTCCTGCTTCTTATCTTCTTCCTGGTCACTTCGACCCTCATCAATCCTAATGCCCTGAAACTTCTGCTTCCAAAGAGTACAGGTCAGGTGTCGGCAAAGGCTACGGTGAGCGTATCGATCAAGCATTGGCAGGACACCGATACATTTTCGTACCATATCAACGGAGAAGAGACTCCGATCAGATTTGACAGGATCGAAGATGAACTGATCGACCTCCTCCAGACAGAGGAAGACCCGACGTTCTCGATATATGCAGACGAGACTGTTCCGATCAAGGAAGTGGTGGCTGTGATGAACATAGCGAAGAGAAACCACTACAAGGTAATTATGGCGACATCGCCGGAATAAAACTGCTACACATAAACGGATATGAAGTATCTGCAGGAAAGAGAAAGACAGGAAAGGTGGTCAAGGACGACAGGCGTCGCCCTTACAGCCGTCCTGCACGCCGGACTCGCCGCGTCTCTTTTCGTGACCGGATTCACATATCTCGACCCTCCGCCTCCTGAAAAGGAGATGATACTCATCGAATTCGAGGAGCCTCAGATAGAAAAGCCGGTACAGATCTGGAACGGGACCCGTCCGCAAGCAGTGAACCCGGATCCGACCCAGCCAATAAATCTGGTACAGCAGTCCGAGGCACAACACGAAGGCACAAAGAGCAACGAAGCCCCTGAATCACAGGTAGATGACTTCGGAGACGTGGAAATCAAGAATCCTGAGCCAAAGAAGGAAATCGACAAGAGAGCCCTCTTCAGGACTGCAGACAACAAGACCAAGAAAGATACATTGGCGGCACAGACTGCACGCGAAGTCAGCGATGCCTTGAAGGCCGGACACGCCCAGGGAAACACCACCACAGGAGAGACTTCAGGAGAGCCTAATGCAAAACTCGCAGGAAGAAGCGTCAACGGCACCTTACCAAGACCGTCATACAACGTACAGAAAGCCGGAAAGGTCGTGGTCAGTATCTGGGTAGACAACTATGGTCAGGTACAAAAGGCTGTCGCCGGTGCAGAAGGAACTACGGTAACCGACCAGAATCTCTGGCAGGCGGCAAGAAAAGCAGCCCTCGGAGCACACTTCAACATGAGTGCGGACGCTCCAGCCCTGCAGGAAGGAACGATAACATATATATTCAATTTAAGATAGGTCCGACATTTGTCGGTAAGAAATTTTGGCGTGAGCCAAATAATATATTAATCACATTAATGGCCGAGAAGGCATAAGAAAATGGAAGACAACAGAAGAGGTGGTTCAAGACCACGCAGACCGCGCATCGGTAGCGGTGAGAAAAGATCATTCGGTGGTGACAGACCACAAAGATCTTATTCTGACAACAACGGCGAGAGAAGATCATTCGGCAACGACAGGCCTCGCAGACCTTTCGGAGAACACAACTCTGAAAGAAGGTCATTCGGAGAGAATTCTGAAAGACGTAGTTTCGGTGGTGACAGACCACGCAGATCTTACTCTGACAACAATGGTGAGAGAAGATCGTTCAACAACGACAGACCACGCAGGTCGTTCGGAGACAACAACTCTGAAAGAAGATCGTTTGGCAACAATTCAGAAAGACGCAGTTTCGGTGGCGACAGACCACGCAGATCTTACTCTGACAACAACGGTGAGAGAAGATCGTTCAGCAACGACAGGCCACGCAGGTCGTTCGGAGACAACAACTCGGACAGAAGAGGATTCAGAAACTCTGCAAAGAAGAGTTTCAACAAGAAGGACTTCAATTACTTCCGTAACGAGGAGGAGAGCGGAATCAACAAGATGATCAGCAGAAGGCCACAGGTCGAAGACCACGCATTCTCTGACAACGACATGGTAAAGGCACCGGTAAAGGAGGAGATCCGTCTCAACAAGTATATAGCAAACTCTGGAGTATGTTCACGCCGCGAGGCAGACAATTTCATCCTTGCAGGAGTGGTTACTGTAAACGGTGAAGTCGTGACAGAACTCGGAACAAAGGTGAACATCTATACAGACGACATCAGATTCAACGGAGAGAGACTCAAGGGAGAGGAGAAGGTATACATCGTCATGAACAAGCCTAAGGGTTATGTAACAACAGCAAGCGACCCACACGCAGACAAGACCGTAATGGACCTTCTCAAGGGATGCGGAGCAAGGGTATTCCCTGTAGGACGCCTTGACAAGAATACCACAGGTGTACTCATGTTCACAAACGACGGAGAGATTGCAGAAAAACTCACACATCCGTCATATGATAAGAAGAAGATCTATCAGGTATCCCTTGACAACAAACTTAAGAGAGAGGACTATGAGAAAATCCTTAGCGGAGTGGAACTTTCTGACGGCATGATCGCAGCAGACGAACTCGAGTACATCGAGGAGGACGACCACCGCAAACTCGGCATCGAGATCCATTCAGGAAAGAACCGTATCGTCAGAAGGATATTCGAGTCTCTCGGATATGAGGTGAAGGCCCTCGACAGAGTATATTTCGCAGGCCTCACAAAGAAGGGTCTCAAGAGGGGTGAATGGCGTTTCCTCACAGAAGGAGAGATCAACCTCCTCAGAATGGGTGCATATATTTAATGGTATAGATTTTTGTTCATAATGACAAAAGAACAGACCAAAAGACATAGAGCAGGATTTGTCAACATCATCGGTAATCCGAATGTCGGCAAATCCACTCTTATGAATGCGCTTGTCGGAGAAAAACTGTCCATCGTGACTGCCAAGGCTCAGACCACCAGACACAGGATCATGGGCATAGTCAACGGAGAAGATTATCAGATTGTATATTCAGACACTCCCGGTATCCTGAAGCCGAACTACAGGCTACAGCAAAGCATGATGAACTTCGTGGAGACAGCCATCGGAGATGCCGACATCATACTTTATGTGACCGATACCATAGAGAAGGGAGACAAGAACGAAGAATACATCGCCAAACTTCAGAAGATCGAATGCCCTGTAGTTCTTGTCATCAACAAGATAGACATCAGCAGTCAGGAACAGGTTCTCGAACTTATGAACTGGTGGAAGGAACAACTTCCTAAGGCAATCATCTTCCCTGCTTCGGCACAGGAGAGATTCAATCTCGACAATATCTTCGACGCCATAGTCGATAACCTGCCTTATGCTCCTGCTTGGTACGACAAGGATGTGTTCACAGACAAGAATCTCCGTTTCTTTGCATCTGAAATCGTCAGGGAAAAGATCTTCCTGAACTACAAGGAGGAAATTCCATACAGTTGCGAGGTCGTTGTCGAAGAGTTCAAGGAAGGTGAGGAAAGATACGACATCAGTGCAGTCATCTACGTAATGCGTGACACACAGAAAGGAATAATCATCGGAAAAGGCGGACAATCACTTAAGAAAGTCGGTACACAGGCACGCATCGACATGGAGGATTTCTTCCAGAAGAAGGTTTTCCTGCGCCTTTTTGTAAAGGTAGACCCAGACTGGAGGGAAAGCAAGAAGGAACTGAGAAAATTCGGATACGAATATTAAGATGCGGCACGCCGCTAACCAAAGATATACGGAAAAACTATGAGTTTTGAAGAAACCGATCTTCCTGAAGAGGAAATCAACGATACGAACAACGAAGAACAGGAATTGGCAGAGGACGCCGCTCCCAGCGGTAAATTTGAAAGGCTTCTGGGCGAAGGCGGAAAGAAATACAGGCTTTCAGGCATGTTCAAGGAGTGGTATATCGACTACTCTTCATATACCGTGCTCTACAGAGCCGTACCGCATCTGATCGACGGACTCAAGCCGGTTCAGAGACGTGTGCTCCATGCAATGTGGAGGATGGACGACGGAAGTTACACCAAGGTGGCGAACATCGTCGGACAGGCCATGCAGTTCCATCCGCACGGAGACCAGTCCATTCTCGGCGCCCTCGTATGGCTCGGCCAAAGAAACTACCTTGTCGACTGTCAGGGTAACTGGGGTAACATCCTTACAGGAGACTCCAACGCGGCACCACGATACATCGAGGCCCGACTGAGCAAGTTCGGAAAGGAGGTCGTGTTCAATCCCAAGACCACAAACTGGATGACCTCATACGACGGAAGAAACCAGGAACCTATCGAACTTCCTGTCAAGTTTCCTATCCTTCTGGCTCAGGGTACAGAGGGTATCGGCGCCGGATTTGCGTCGAAGATCCTGCCCCACAACTTCAATGAACTCATAGATGCATCCGTTGCCATACTTCAGGGCAAGGACTTCGAAATCTTCCCGGACTTCCTTACCGGAGGTTCTGCAGACTGCTCCAAGTACAGCAGCAAGCGCAAAGGAGGAAAGATAAAGATCCGTGCAAAGATCGAGAAGATCGACAAGAACACTCTCGCCATAACAGAAGTTCCGTACAGCAAGACCACTCCTGTCGTGATCGAGACCATCCTGAAGGCAAAGGAGAGCGGAAAGATAAAGATCAAGAAGATTGACGACCTCACCACAGACAAGGTGAACATCGTCATCCACCTTCCTAACGACGTTTCTCCAGACAAGACCATAGACGCACTTTACGCATTTACCGCCTGCGAAGTTTCGATTACTCCGAACACATGTGTGATTCTGGACAACAAGCCTCAGGTCCTCAGCGTAAACGACATGCTCCGCTACAGTACAGAGCATACAAAGGACCTCCTCGGTCAGGAACTTTCCATCAGACTAAGCGAACTCGAGAACGAGTGGCATTACAACTCCCTTGAAAAGATATTCTTCGAGAACAAGGTCTACAAGATACTCGAAGGAGATGCAAAGACATGGGAGGCTCAGTTGCAGGAGGTATACGACAAGATGCTCGAGTATCAGAAGTTCCTCAAGAGACCGATACTCATGGAGGATATCCACAAACTCGTTGAGAAGCCTGTAAGAAAGATCTCGAAATTCGACACAAAGGCTGTTGATGAAAAACTCAGAGGTATCGAAGGCGAGATGGAAGAGGTACAGAACCACCTTGACCACCTCAACGATTTCACTATCAACTATTTCAAGAACTTAAAGAAGAAATACGGAAAGGCCTATCCACGTCTTACCGAATTGGTGGAGTTCGAGAACATCGAGACCACAAGAGTCGTGAGCAACAACGCGAAACTCTATGCAAACAAGGCGGAAGGATTCGTCGGTATCGCCCTCAAGAAAGAGGACAATGCGGAATTCATCTGCGACTGTTCGGACCTCTCTGAGATCATTGTCATCAATAAGGACGGTAAATACCGTGTGACGAAAGTGTCGGAAAAGGCATTCTTCGGAAAGGACATCATGTATGTGGGTCTGTTCGACAGGAATGACCAAAGAACCATATATAATGTAATATACAGGGAAGGCAAGACCGCTGTAAGTTATGCAAAGAGATTTGCAGTGACAAGCGTCACCCGCGACAAGGAATATGACATCACCCAAGGCACTGCAGGATCGCAGATTCTCTGGCTCACCGTAAATCACAACGGAGAGGCAGAGACCGTAAAGATCTATTTCAGGCAGAGGGCGAAACTCAAGAAACTTATCGATGAGTATGATTTCTCTCAACTCCTGATCAAGGGACGAGCATCAAGAGGTAACCTTGTTTCCAAGAACCCTATCCAGAAGATACAGTTGAAGTCCAAGGGTATATCGACGATCGGAGGAAAGGACATCTGGTTTGACGAGGACATCCAGAGACTCAACGAAGACGGTCGTGGACTCCATCTCGGACAGTTCAATACCGGAGACCACATCCTGGCCATATTCAAGGACGGTACCTACTATACCACCACATTCGACCTGAGCAACAGGTACCAGGGCGAACTTCTGAAGATAGAGAAACTGGACTCAAACAAGGTCTATACAGCCCTGTATTATGACAAGGCTGTGGCCTCGTTCTATGTCAAGAGATTCTCTTTCGACATCAGCGACAACACTTCCGTAAGTTTCATTTCCGAGTCTAAAGGCTCATATCTTGTGGAACTCAGCGACGACCTGCATCCTCAGTTCGAGATTGTCTTCGGAGGAAAGAATGTGAACAGGGATCCTGAGACTATCGATGCAGAGGAGTTCATCGCAAAGAAGGGTCTTCAGGCTAAGGGAAAGAAAGTCAGCGCATTAGACGTAAAGTCAGTACATTTTACAGAGCCGATACACAAACCGGAGGATGATCTCGTTCCGGAAGAGTCGGAGGCGGAGAACCTTGCAGGAGAGATTGACAACAGCGATGTGGAGGATCCTATCGACATCGAACTCGATGAAGATACACAACTTACATTGTTCTGATGATAATATCATTGACAGGATTTATGGGATGCGGCAAGAGCAGCGTCGGGAGGGAACTCTCGAGACTGCTCTGCTGTCCTTTTATGGACCTGGATTCTGTGATTGAGGAGAAGTCGGGAAGAAAGATTCCTGAAATTTTTGCCACAGACGGAGAGGCTGCTTTCCGCCAGATGGAGGTACAAAACCTTAAATTTATACTTGACACGCAGGATATAAACCAATGTGCTCCATTGGCCCCCTCCCACTCTGTGGGCCCCTCCCCCTACGCGGGGGTGCGAAAATGCCAATTACGCACACATGGTTTACATCCTGAACTCCATCAAAACCTTACAAAAGAAATTCAGGGCATTCTTCATAACGACCAGCATTTAAACTCGGTTGTATTGGCATTGGGAGGAGGAACTGTGATGACGCAGGAGTGTGCGGAGATGGTGCAGAAGAAGACGGTATGCGTTTATCTGCGGGCAACCTCTGAAACGCTGGCCAAAAGGCTGGAAGGTGAGGCAGACAGTCGTCCTCTGCTTACAATGAGGTCATTGCGAGGAGCGGAGCAACGTGACAATCTGCCAGCAAGAATAGAAGAACTGCTGTCCGAACGCTGCGAAACTTATGAGCAGACTGCCCATATGGTCATCGACACCGACGGTAAGACTATCGAAGAGATTGCCTCTGAAATTCTAAAAAGTATCTGACGGCCTGTCAATAAGTTACTTAAACCAATTCCTCACGACCACGAAGATCTTTGATGCGAAGTTGGGTATTGGCAGTACCGCGATAGTAATTCTCCACGATCGAATAGCAGACATCAATAGGATTGCCGGCCTTGATATGGTCGAAGAAATCAGCCATATTGAATGCGATCGCAGAAATATGGTGATAAGGGTGTGACTCCTGGATGAGTTCAAGTTTCAGATGTCCTCCTTCAGCACCTACCTTACGTCCCATTCCGTTATCATAGACATTCTCCGTAAGGAAGACTGGGGCGCTGTTACCAGGGCCGAAAGGCTGGAACTGCTTGAGAATACGGAGAAACTTAGGCGTAATCTGCGAGAAGTTAAGTTTTGCATCAATATCCACTACCGGGGTCTGCATCGCAGGAATGATGGTTCCGGAAATGGCCTTCTCTATCCTTTCGCAGAAGAGCGGGAGATTTTCCTCCTTAAGGGTAAGTCCTGCAGCATAAAGATGGCCTCCGAAGTTCTCAAGAAGGTCTGAACAACTCTCGATTGCATCATAAAGATCAAAACCATGGACACTTCGTGCAGAACCGGTCACCAGTCCCCCCTGAGACATGGTAAACACAATAGTAGGCTTATAGAAGGCCTCGACCAGACGAGATGCCACGATACCCACGACACCCTTATGCCATTGAGGATTATATACGATGGTAGCATTGCCACTGGAAAGACAGTTGCCGGAGCGCACCATCTCGAGTGCTTCCTGAGTAATGCGACGGTCTATGTTCTTTCTCTCGTTGTTATGCTCATTTATTTCCGTACCGATACGCACAGCCTCTGCAGAATCGACTGCAGTCAGAAGTTCTACTGCCATACGGCCTGATTCCATACGTCCGGCAGCATTGATGCGCGGTCCTATCTTGAACACTATGTCATCTATTGTCAGATGGCTCGGTTCAAGTCCGGAAAGTTGGATCATAGCAAGAAGACCCTCACGAGGGTTCACATTCAACTGCTTGAGGCCGAAATGGGCAAGAATACGGTTTTCCCCTGTTACTGAAACAAGGTCTGATGCAATGCTGACGACCAGAAGGTCCAGAAGAGGAATCAAAGTGTCGAACGGTATGTCATACCTCTGGGAGTATGCCTGGACGAGTTTGAATCCCACGCCACAGCCAGAAAGGTCGTCGAAAGGATAATGACAATCCTCCCTTTTCGGGTCAAGGACAGCAACTGCCTTAGGAAGTTCGTTTTCAGGAAGATGGTGATCACATATGATCATATCGATGCCTTTGGACTTCGCATAGTCGACCTTTTCATTGGCCTTGATGCCACAGTCAAGAGTGATGATGAGAGCGAAGCCGCTCTCCGCAGCCCAGTCTATACCCTTGTATGAGACTCCGTAACCTTCATCATAACGTTCCGGAATATAGAAGTCTATCTGCCTTGTAAGACGGCGAAGGAAGGAATACACAAGAGATACGGCAGTCGTTCCGTCCACATCGTAGTCTCCATAGACAAGAATCTTCTCTCCTGAAACCACGGCCTGACGTACCCTTTCCACAGCCTTGTCCATATCCTGCATAAGGAAGGGGTCATGAAGGTCAGCAAGGTTCGGTCGGAAGAAGGAACGGGCCTGCTCGAAGGTACGCACGTCTCTCTGGACCAGAAGTTCCGCAAGTACCGGATCCACTCCCAGTTCAGAAGACAACTGCCTGACATTATCTACATCAGTGCCTTCGCGCATTTTCCATATCTTTTCCACTGCCATAGCATACAAAGATATGGATTTTTTTTCATTCCCGGCAGGACTTATAATTATTTATTGTAAATTTGTACGATTTTGTAAACATTCAAACACAGGAATATTAACTAAAAATAAATATACTTATGAGCATCATGGACCTCAACGAGCAGGAACTTTTCAGAAGAGAATCGCTCGCGAAACTCAGGGAACTCGGAATAGAGCCCTACCCTGCGCCACTCTATCCTATCAACACATCTGCAGAGCAGATCAAGGCTGAGTTCGACGCAGAGAAAGGCAACTTCCAGGATGTAGTCATCGCGGGCCGAATCATGTCAAGACGCATCATGGGTGCGGCTTCCTTCGGAGAACTTCAGGACGAGACAGGCCGTATCCAGATCTACGTGAACCGTGACGAGATATGCCCTGGCGAAGACAAGACCATGTACAATACCGTATGGAAGAAACTTCTTGACATCGGTGACATCGTCGGAGTAAAGGGATTCGCCTTCATCACAAAGACAGGTCAACTTTCAGTACATGTAAAGGAACTTACCCTTCTGAGCAAGTCTCTCCGCGTGCTTCCTATCGTAAAGGAGAAGGACGGCGAAGTGTTCGATGCCTTCTCGGATCCTGAACTCAAGTACAGACAAAGATACGTGGACCTCATCGTAAACCCACAGGTTCGCGATACATTCATCAAGAGGAGCCAGATCGTGGCTACAATGCGCGAGTATTTCAATGAAGCAGGCTGCCTTGAAGTAGAGACTCCTATCCTCCAGAGCATCCCAGGAGGTGCTACAGCACGTCCTTTCATCACCCATCACAACGCCCTCGACATTCCTCTCTATCTCCGTATCGCAAACGAACTTTATCTTAAGAGGCTCATCGTAGGCGGATACCACGGTGTTTACGAGTTTGCAAAGGACTTCCGTAACGAGGGTATGGACAAGACCCACAACCCTGAGTTCACATGCATGGAGATCTATGTAGCATACAAGGACTACATCTGGATGATGGAATTCGTCGAGAAACTTCTCGAAAAGATCGCCCTCAAACTCCACGGAAAGACAGAAGTGACTATCGGAGAGAATCAGGTGGACTTCAAGCCGCCGTTCCGTCGCCTCCCTATCCTCGAAGCAATCAAGGAATATGCTGGAGTAGACGTTGCAGGCATGAACGAGGATGAACTCCGCGAAACCTGCAAGAAACTCCACGTAGAGACTGACCCTTCATTCGGAAAGGGAAAACTCATCGACGCGATCTTCGGAGAATACTGCGAAAAGCATCTTGTACAGCCGACATTCATCACAGATTACCCTGTCGAGATGTCCCCTCTGACAAAGCGTCACCGCACAAATCCTGACCTTACAGAGCGTTTCGAACTCTTCGTCTGCGGTAAGGAACTTGCCAATGCATATAGCGAGTTGAATGACCCGATCGACCAGTACGAGCGTTTCCAGGATCAGTTGAAACTCAAGGACAAGGGAGATGATGAGGCAATGTTCATCGATATGGACTTCGTACGTGCTCTCGAGTACGGTATGCCACCTACATCAGGACTTGGTATGGGAATCGACCGTCTGACAATGTTCATGACCAACTCACCTACCATCCAGGACGTCCTCTTCTTCCCACAGATGAGACCAAAGAGTTTGTAGTGACAAACTCTTTGGTCTCATGGACTTCGTCCTGAGACTTCTAACCCCGGTGCACAAATGCACACCCCGATGGGAATCAGCGGAGATAACTGAATTTTAACTATATTTGTAGGCCTGATGAAACGATCAGGCCTTATTTTATGGCAATAATCAAGGAACTCAAGGGCTACAGGCCCGTAATCGGAGAACGTGCGTTTCTGGCAGAAACTGCAACAATAATCGGAACAGTGGAAATGGGAGATGACTGCAGCATATGGTATGGAGCCGTGCTGCGCGGAGATGTCGGAGCAATACGCATTGGAGACCGTGTCAACATCCAGGACAATGCCGTACTCCATGCGACATACGAAAAATCGGAATGCATAATCGGCGACGATGTATCCATCGGACATGGTGCGAATGTGCACGGATGCATACTAGGCAATGACGTCATAATAGGCATGGGCGCCATAGTCATGGACAATACCATCGTCCCGGACGGCACCATCATCGCAGCAGGGGCCGTCGTACCGGCAAACCAGACCCTCGAACCCGGGATATGGGCCGGAATCCCTGCAAAAAAGATCAAGGATGGATCAGAAGCAATCCGTGCAAAGGCCCATGACAATGCCGTCCATTACCTGATGTACAAGAAATGGTATGAATAATTTCTATTGAACCCATTTTATTATAAATACAATAATTATATTTGCAATAAAATGAGTTGTAATGGAAAAAGAGAAAATCATAAACCCATTCTTCACCGGAAGATATGCTGGAGCACACTATTTCTGTGACAGGGAAAGAGATACGGAAACTCTTGTAAAGCATATAGTCAACGGAAGGAATGTCGCTTTAATTTCTCCGCGACGTCTGGGCAAGAGCGGACTTATCCACCACACCTTTGCCCAACCTTCGATCCAAGAGAAATATACCACCATCTACATAGATATATACGCAACCAGAAGTCTGACAGAGTTTGCCAAGGCATTGTCCGAAGGTATCGTGAAAGCCGTCAGACCGGAAAAGGCCTGGCATGAGAAACTCTTTGCCTTCCTTAAATCATTGAGGATTGGGCTCAAGATAGATACACTTTCAGGAGACCCTTCATTTGATATAGGAATAGGAGACATCGAATATCCGGACAAGACGATAAGGGAGATATTCGAATACATGGAAGCCTCCGACAAGCCGTGCATACTCGCTATCGATGAATTCCAACAAATAAGGGAGTATCCGGAAAACACCACAGAAGCATTCATCAGGACACTCGTACAGCAATGCGCGCGCACATCCTTCATATTCTGCGGAAGCAAGAGGCATACGATGACCGACATCTTCTACTCCCCCGCAAAACCCTTCTTTCAAAGTGTCATGAGTCAGAGTCTGAAACCAATTCCGATGGACACCTATATAGAATTCGCAGGACGACTCTTCGCTGAAAGAGGAAAGTTTCTGGACAAATTCACAGTAGAAATCATATACAGGATGTTCGACGGATGTACATGGTACATGCAGATGATGATGAACGAATTGTTTGCTCTGACAGACAAGGGAGAAATATGCACACCGGAATATATCGACATAGCATGGGAAAACATCATCATGGCACAGGAAGACAGGTTTCAGGCCATACTATACAGCCTTGCTCCGAAACAGAAACAGGTGCTGTATGCCATAGCAAAGGAAAAGAATGTCGAAGGAATAACATCCTCTGAATTCGTAAAAAAGCATAGACTGGTATCCGCCAGTTCCGTTCAGGCAGCATTGAAACCTCTGCTTAAGAACGACATCGTGACATGCGAAGATGGAATCTATCGTATTTACGATTATTTCTTTGCTGACTATCTTGCCAAGATGTATTAAAATTTCTACTTTTACATGCAATAAGACAGATCATGAGAATCGAGAGCATAACATCGGCGCAGAACCAGAAGATCAGAACACTTCTCGAACTGCAGGAAAAGTCGAAGACCCGCAGGAAGGAGGGGCTGTTCGTGGTCGAAGGAAGACGCGAACTCCTGCATTGTATCGAGGCAGGTTACGAACCATATACATTATTCATATGCAGGGAGATTCTCACTGATGAGGATCTTGATGGAATCCTGAACGCAGTCGAGGAGAACTTCTGCGGCAAGATGTGTCAGATAATCGAAATTCCTCAGCACCTGTACGACAAGGTCGCATACCGGGGAGGTACAGAAGGCGTGATAGCAGAAATGTACTGCAGATCTCTTGGGCTGGAGAGCCTGAAACTTAAGGAGAACCCCCTGGTGGTAGTACTTGAAGCAGTCGAGAAGCCGGGCAACCTTGGAGCAGTCCTCCGAAGTGCTGATGCATCAGGTGTGGACGCTGTAATAGTCTGTGATCCCCTTACAGACATGTACAACCCCAACCTCATACGTTCCAGTATCGGAGCGATCTTTACAGTACCGGTGGCGACAGCAACGTCCGAAGAGACAATAAACTGGCTAAAATCCAACAATATAAAGATCTACACCGCACAACTCCAGGATTCTGAATGGTACTACGACACCGACATGAAGGGAGGAACGGCAATCGTAATGGGTACGGAAGCGACAGGTCTTACCGATGTATGGAGAAAGGCTGCAGATGCGCATATCAAGATACCTATGTTGGGTCGTCTGGACTCGCTCAACGTATCTGTATCCGCTGCAATCCTGATGTTTGAGGCAGTAAGACAGCGTAATTCATGAAAAAATTTGGTCTGATAGGGCATCCTATTGCCCGTTCCCTTTCTCCGGACCTGTTCAAGGCGGCATACAACGGCAAGTACCCTTATGAACTGATCCAGGGAGAGGACTTCGAGGCTTCCTACCAGCGTTTCATTGACAGATATGAGGGAGTGAATGTTACTGCACCGTTCAAGGAACTTGCGTATGAAAGGGCAGAAATCGCTTCTGACGAATGTATTCTGGCCAAGGCCGCAAACCTTCTGATCAAGACCCCAAAAGGAATCAAGGCGTATAATTCCGACATGCTTGGAGTCAGGCTCTGGCTGCAGGAGGTTATGGAGGCATCATCATACTCCGCACCTAATAATTCAAGCACTCTCATCATCGGGACAGGAGGAGCAGGAAGGGCGGCGGCAGCAGCCGCTGTATCGTTGGGAATGAGGGTTGTGCTCATGAACAGAACTTCCGGCAGGGCAGAAAGACTGGCCGGAGACCTTCGGGAGATGGGATTCACAACTCAAGTGAGACCTATGGAAGACTTTCGCCAATGTTTCCGCGAAGCAGATATGATAATATATAACATCCCGACTTCCATTCCTGAACTGAGCACACTGACAGAGAGTGACTTCACCCCTGGCAGACCCAAACATACCCTTGAAGCCAACTACAAGGATCCTTCCTTTGACGAAGCATTCATACGGAAGATGACAAATGCAAACCCATTGGCGCGCCACACCGGAGGCAGAACATGGCTTCTTTATCAGGCTCAGAGCGGTTATGAGATTTTTACAGGCGAAAAACCGGATTTGGAGAAAATGTCTGCAGTTTTATAAGAAAATATCACTATCTTGCAAAGTTTTTGGGCCGGTGCTTAAAAGACACTATTAAACAAACATATTATGTCATTGAACAAAGTAATGCTGATCGGTAACGTTGGTAGAGACCCTGAGGTACGTTACCTTGATGGAAATTCAGGAAATGCGAAGGTTGCGACCTTCACTCTTGCCACTACGGAGCGGTACAGGGACCGCAACGGCGAGACCAGAGAAAACACAGAATGGCACAACATAGTGGCCTGGAGAGGCAACGCAGATGTTGTCGAAAGATTCGTAAAGAAGGGTACCCAACTCTTCATCGAAGGAAGACTCCGCACAAGGTCATGGGACGACCAGACCGGCAACAAGAGATACACGACCGAAATCATAGTGGACAATCTCCAGTTGCTGGGAAAGAAGTCTGACAATCCTGGCGGACAGCAGGGCTATCAGGCTCCGGCACAGCCTCAGTACAGCCAGCAGACATATAGTCAGCCTGCACAACAGACATACGTCACACAGGCCCCGGTACAGCCCGCTGCGCCACAGACTGTCATGAACGACATGCCTGATGACGACCTCCCATTCTAAAAGAAAAACATTAACTTAAGATATATACCAACATGAAACTTGATGTTGTACTCGGTCTCCAGTGGGGAGACGAAGGAAAAGGAAAAATCGTTGATGTACTTGCAGAAAGGTATCCTGTAGTGGCTCGCTTCCAGGGCGGCCCTAATGCAGGACACTCACTCCATTTCGACGGAAAGAGTTTTGTACTCAGATCCATCCCGTCAGGAATATTCAGAGAGGATGCAAAAAACATCGTAGGAAACGGCGTAGTGCTTGACCCTATCACATTCAAAGGAGAATGCGACAACATCGCTGAAAAGACAGGAATTCCTGTAACAAAGCGTATCGTGATCGCAAAGAAGGCACACCTCATCCTCCCTACCCACAGACTTCTGGATGCAGCAAATGAGGCTGCAATGGGCAAAGGTAAGATAGGTTCCACCCTCAAGGGTATCGGACCTACATACACAGACAAGATCAGCCGCCACGGCCTTCGTGTAGGCGATATCCTGGCACCAGATTTTGCAGACAGATATGCAAAACTCCAGAACCGTCACATAACCCTCCTCAACCAGATGGGATATGAATGTGATCCTCACGCCGAGGACGCGGATTTCATGGAGGCAGTCGAATATCTGAGGCAGTTCGAACTTGTAGACTGCGAGTACTATGTGAATAACCTTCTCAAGGATAACGAGATCCTCGCAGAAGGAGCGCAAGGTTCAATGCTTGACATCGACTACGGTTCATATCCTTTCGTGACATCATCCACCACCTCATGCTCAGGAGCATGCGTAGGACTCGGAGTAAGCCCGCAGAAGATCGGACATGTCTACGGTATCTTCAAGGCATACTGCACACGAGTAGGAAGCGGCCCGTTCCCTACAGAACTCTTTGACGAGACAGGTGAAGAGATCCGCAGGATCGGACATGAGTTCGGAGCAGTGACAGGCCGTCCTCGCCGTTGCGGATGGCTCGACCTCGTTGCCCTCAAATATGCAGTAATGATAAGCGGAGTGACAGACCTCATCATGATGAAGTCTGACTGCCTCGACACATTCGAGACCATCAAGGTCTGCACATCATACGTAGTGGACGGACAGCCGTCAGACCAGTGGCCGTTCGACACATTTGCCAACATCGAACCGGTATACACTGAGTTCAAGGGATGGCACACAGACCTTACCCACTGCAGAAGCGAAGAGGAACTTCCTGCTGAGTTCCGCGAGTACATCGCATTCATGGAACAATATCTTGGAGTACCTATCAAGATCATCTCTGTAGGTCCTGATCGTGAGGCTACAATTATGCGATAAACGCATAATTGCAGCCGACTGGTTCTTAACCCCCGGACTTTGTCCGACCCCTATTAGGGGCATCTCAGCCCTACACGGGCTGGTCCCTACGGTCCTGATGCGATAAACGCATAAAAACAATGATCCCGACCGGGAGGAAAGCATTTCCCTAAGTACTCTGCTTTCCGATGGTCGGGATCATTGTTTTACAGTAAGTTTCTTACTTCCAGAGCAACTGAACGAACTCATGGATAGACTTTCTCCAAGGCTGCCACTCGTGGCCACCTGGGAAAGCAGAGAAATGAATCTCCGCACCATGGCTTCTCATCAGTTCAACAGCAGCCTTTGTAGGCTCGATACGTGGATCTGTCTCGCCGCATGAGATATAGAACACATCAAGGTTAGCATTGAATGCCTGTGGATCTGCAAGGAGTTCAGGACACTCCTTCTCAAGATCAAACGGAGCATATGTCACGCCACCGAACATACCTGAAGAGAAGATACCGATGTTTGAGAAAACCTCCGGATGCTTCAGGCCGATAGACCATGACTGTCCACCACCCATTGACAAACCTGCCATTGCACGATGCTTGTTGTCCGCAACAGTCCTATACTTGCTGTCGATCATAGGAATTGTCTCGTTAATAAGAATCTTTCCGAAATCTCCGCCTGACTGGCCGAACTCCATGACGATGAGCATAGGCTCAACATCCTTCTTTGCAAGAAGATTGTCCATGATCACGTCAGTCTTACCCTGACGTACCCAGCCTGTCTCATCCTCACCGCCTCCGTGCTGGAGATAAAGTACAGGATAACGCTTTTCAGGCTTTGCCTCATATTCAGCAGGAACATACACATAGCATACTCTCCAGTTCTGCTCGATGTCAGACCAGTAGCGCTGCATGCGTACCTCACCGCGTGTAACCTTCTTATTCGGAAGATAGAAGTCACATCCTGCCTCAGGAATATCGATGGCACTTGACTCCATGCTGCAGCCGTAGAAAAGTTGGCTTGAAGGGTCTGCCACACGTGCACCGTCAATAACAAGGAAATAATAGTGGAATCCAGGTTCCTGCGGATCTACAGTAACGCACCATATACCTTCCTCATTCTTTGTCATAGGATAAACCTTGCTGCAGATATCTACAGCAACCTCTTTTGCTTCAGGAGCCTCCACCCTGAACTCAACGCTGAGATCAGGATTGATCTTCGGATACTCACGTCCCTGGATATTGGTGGAAGCACTTACAGGCTCGGTAATCACACCTACCTGCGGGCCTGCACAAGCCGCGAGCGCAGCCAATGCAACAATTGCATAAAATATACGTTTCATAGCCTTCATCATTATTTAAAGAGACGCTGCGCGAATTCCTTGAGACATCTTCTCCATGTGAGCCACTCATGACCTGTACGAGGTGACTGATAGAACACATTCTCTATTCCTCTTTCTGCAAGGATAGCACTCATATCCTTAAGGTGATTTCCTTCAGTCTCGCCATTAGCGATAAAGAGAAGGTTATAATGGTCGTTGAACTTCGCAGAATCGCTGAAGATGCCATTATAGGCAGATGCCAGTTGCTCGGGATCACGGAAACCAGGCGTACGAGACCTGAACTCGCCGATAACGATTCTACCGCTGAAGCCTGATACCCAAGAGAAGTATTCAGGATATCCGAGTCCAAGGTCATAAGCCTGCTTTGCACCCCATGAAAGTCCTGCAACAGCACGATGATCGGCATCAGCAATGGTACGGAACCTCTTATCCACCATAGGAACCACTTCTTTGATCATCATTGCATCAAAAGCATCAGCCGAACCGTCAGCGGTCTTTGCGACTCCGCTGTTCATCACAATGATCATAGGCTCTGCCTTACCCTCTGCAATGAGATTATCAAGGATTACGTCAGCATGTCCCTGATAGATCCATCCTGTCTCATCCTCACCACCTCCATGCTGGAGATAAAGCACAGGATAACGCTTCGACGGATTCTCTTCGTATCCGGCAGGAGTATATACATACATCCTTCTGTACTCGTCGCATATCTCCGAATAGAAACTTACTGAACGGACAGCACCCTGCGGCACGCCCTGACGAGGAATGTAATATGCTGCATCTTCAAGAGGTTCAGGAACCTCAACTGCGCTTGCATAACGGCTCATGCCATAGTATGTGTGGGTAGAAGGATCAGCAACAGAAAGTCCCCCAGCCTTGAGAGAATAATAGTGGAACCCCTCTACCTGCGGCTCTGTTGTTGCTGTCCACACTCCCCTTTCACCCTTGGTCATAGGATAATCCTTGCCAAGGTTCACAGTAAGGCTTTCAGCCTCAGGAGCACGAACACTGAATGTAACGCTCATATCATCATTCACCTTCGGATAACCTCCAGGTCTGAGGCTCTTGTCAAGGAAACTCAAGGCAGCATATTCCTTCTTTTCAGCACGTACTCTGTCAAGGAAGTCAACCATCTTCTTGAGGTTTTCAGGAGCATACATTCCCATTCCGTGTCCACCACCCTCTACCATATAGAGTTCTGTATCCACACCAGCCTTATCAAGAAGTTCATAGAAGTGAACGCCCTGGCAAGGAGGAACAACATTGTCCTTAGTACCGTGGAACACGATTACAGGAGGGTCATTCCTGTCAATATAAGTAGTTGCATTCAAAGCACGGAAAGCCTCTTCATTACCCTTGAACGGGAAGCCCATCACAGCCTCTTCAGGACCATGGTTCCATGTATCCTCCTCGCGGCCGCAACTCATATAATTAAGATCAGTAGGGCCAGACCAGCAGCATGCTGCGTCAACATAACTCTTCTGGTCAAGGTTTCCGCCTACAGAACCCTCAAGTTGCGCCTCACCGTAACTTGTCGCTGCAAGCGAAGCAAGGTGAGCACCTGAAGAGAATCCTGAAGTAGCCACAAATGTCGGATCGAAGCCATACTTCTCGGCATTTGCACGAACGAAACGCAACACTGCCTTGATATCCTCAATCTGTGCAGGGAACTTTGCATCACTTGAAGAACGGTGGTTAGGAGTAACCACAGCATAACCGGCATCAAGAAGGGCGTTTACGATTGTACCGAGATCGGCCATACCCTTCGAGTTGTTAGAATACCATGCGCTTCCATAGATATGGATAACTACAGGGTACACATCCTTCTCTACCTTTGGAATGTAGATGTCAAGTTTATGATAAACTTGGTCATCACCAGCATAGTCTATGTCCGCAAACTTCTCAGAACAGCGAACCTCCACTTGAGGCATCTGGAATCCACCAAAGCCCCCGGGAGGTTGCGCATTCAGAGAAAGTATGCAGAACAGTGAGACTGTAAAAGCCACTATTCTTTTCATGCTTTCTTATTTTTAGTCTTGAGATTACTTCTTCTTGAAAGTCCACTTGCAGTTATCGCTGTCTGCATCCCACTTAGTAAGGGTAGGAGTACTGTCGGCGATTGAAGTAAGAACGTATCCAGGAACAGACTTAGGCATTACGCGGTATGTACCGTCAACAGCCTGCTCGATTCTCCACAACTGCTCGTCACCACCTGTGTACGCAGGAGCAACAGTAACATCGTTATCAGCAGTTGCAGCAAGAGTCTTGCCTGTACCCTCGATCTGGATCTTGTAGTACTGTCCGCCAACGTATCCGCCAGCCTCAGGAACTACCTCAAGAGTCCATCTCTGGTGAGGACGGTTCATCCAGTCACCTACGCGTGCAGGAATCTCACCCTCTGGCCATCCAGCAACAACCTCCTCAAGAGTCTGGTTAGGATGAACTACGTTTGGCTGTGGCTCGCTTGATCTGCCCCAACCACCTGCTCTCTGGATGTTCTGTCTTACGAAATCAACTGCGAGTTCGAGAGCATAACCTCTACGAACTGAAGAAATCTCATATGTACCAGGCTTAACTGTCTCACCTACAACTGGCCAGTCGTTTACCCAAACGAGAGGACGGATAGCGAGAACGCTGCGTGCGCTGCGGTCAAGGTCAGCCTCCCAGTGGAAAGAGAACTTCTGAACGCCCTCGTCCTCATTGTAAAGTCCGAAGTGACCTGCACCGAACTGACGGTCTTCAGCGTCAACAACCATCTTACCACCACCGGCAACCATATCACGACCCATATTGTCAAGGTATGGACCAGTCACATTGCGTGAGCGACCTACTACGATGTTATAAGTAGAGTTTACGCCGTCGCAGCATGTTCCGTGAGTTCCGAGGAGATAGTACCATCCGTTGCGATAGATGATTGTAGTAGCCTCGCAGTCGATAGCGATGTTAGGGTCCTGTGCTGTTCCGACCTTTGCACCAGTCTTAGGATCGAGTTCGACAACACGGATGAAGCCGAAATATGTACCATAAGTACACCAGAGACGGCCTGTAACAGGATCAAGGAAAAGACCTGCATCGATAGCGTCGCAGTCCTCATCATTAATAGAAGCAGCAACTTCGATAGGCTCGGTATAAGCGAAGTCTGGAGAGTTAGGATCAAGTGTCTTGTTCCACATTGTAAGAACACGACCAGCATGTCCGCCACCGAGTCCACCACCTGTAGCACTGTAGGCGATAAGATAACGGTCACCTATCTTGAGCGCATCCGGAGCAGCACCGCCACCTGGGCGTACAGCGCCACCTTTCCAGTTCCAGCCGTCCTCAGAGATGAGTCCGCCACCACCGGTACCGAATGTATAATACTTGCCGTCACACTCCATGATGTTAGAAGGGTCATGAATCCATGGCTCACCTTCCTGTGCGAGAGCCGTAACAGAAATAAGGGCAAATGCTGCCAAAGAGAAAAGTTTCATTGATGTCTTCATGGCCTCTTTTATTTATTAAGAATGTTATAGTTCATTACAGGATTTCCGTTGTCGTCGATGAAACGAACGCAGAAATCACTCATACCAGGACCGTTGATAACGGCACCTGTAAGGATGTGACGACCCTTCTTGAGAGTCATTCTCTTAGATGCGCCGTCATCCATTACCATACGGCGGTCACCTGAAAGGATGAGAGCCTCCTCACCGTCGATCCACCACATTGAAGCAGAGTTTGAACCTACAGCAAGACGTACGTTCTCAAGATCCTCAGGAACATCGATAACTGTCACCGCGCGGCAGATCATACCATAACGGCCAGTCTCAGTACCTACAGCATAACGATACAGTTTCACGTTGAAGAGTTTGCTGTCAAGAGCATGCCAAGTAAGTTTAGCCTTTACCATCTCTACAGGCTGTGGTTCGAAACTTCTCATACGTCCTGCAGACATGTCAACAGGCTTCTGATACTCAACTTCCATGGTAACCTTGTCACCATCCTTAGGAAGTACGAACTCACCCTTGTTCCAACCTGTGTCAAGGTTCTTTCTTACATAAGAGTCAACGAATACAGTGTTGCCACGGTTTGGCTTGCTGATCGGCTCAAGAAGGAGCCAACGACGGATAAATCCGCGGTCGTCAGGCTGAACAGACTCAGCCACTGGTGTGCTGAAATAAGGAGCAAGAGCAGGATACTTCTCCACGAGATCCACGTTCTTCTTCTTTGCGTCAGCAGAGAAAGATGCAGCAACAGCAAGAGTTGCCACAAGAATCAGTGTACGAATTAAATGTTTCATTTGTAATTTAGTTTATGTGGTTTGTGTTTGTTTATTCTGCCGGGAAAATGACCTGATACTTTCCGCTCAGGTGCATGAAAGCGAAGAGACGGAGAAGACCATCATAATATGCATCAAAATACCCATCCTCATAAGGCTCGTTCTTCGAATTCCAAAGAGCGTCGATAAACTCTCTGCTGATCTCATGATCGCACAGGAGAGAGGCTGCCGCAACTGTAGACACAAGGCCTACAGAATGACGGAGAACTCTTGTCCAGCCTCCTGCAGGAAGTATTTCATTCTCTTCAGGAAGAGTACCGTCCACACAATACTGGTCAACGAAAGTATCTATGCCCTGGCTATAGAAGAAGTTCTGGATCTTTTCTCCATATGCCCTCTGCCACTCCTTGTCTGCACATGACCAGGAATAATCCATAGCAATGTTCATAGGAACACGCCAAGAGTCATAACGGAAGTTTCCTGAACCGAAGTGACGTCCATTGAAAAGGGTTCTGATGGTTCCGTCATAATTGCTCTGATCAGGGTTCAGACCGGTCTCCTCGTGGATAGCCTTATGGAGGTACTCACGCGAAGCGGCTGCACACTCGTTCCAGAAATCAGCGCGTCCGTCATCTGCCCACTTCGCCCACACTTCATAGAATGCAGGAATATGGTAAGAAGGGTCAGTGTAGGTATAACCCCAGTTGTCAGGAGTGAAAGTGATGAGTTTATGCTCTGTATTGATGAAGTTCTTCACGCCCTGAGAACCATCCTTTGAAAATGCACTGTTGAGAATATGCTGAGCCTCAGCCTTGTAGTTGAACGCTCCGTCATCACCCCAACGGTTCGATGCGAAGAGAAGGGCTGTCACATAATAAAGTTCGCCGTCAGAAGCAGGACCCTGCGCATTGCGTGTTCCGTCGATCTTGCAACTCCAAGCGAAATAACCTTCCATCGGACCGTCCTGATGTTGCATATACTTCTTGCACCAGCGGAAGAGTTTGTCAAAAATGTCCCTACGATCCATCTGCACGGCAACCATCATTCCGTATGACATACCTTCTGTACGTACATCCTTGTTCTTTATATCGGAAACATAGGCAAGGCTGTCTTCCACTTCGAAATAAACCTTGTTCGGGCCGAAGAAGACTTCTTCGAACACCTCATTCACCTTAGCGTCCACCTCTTTTGGAGAATAGCCCGCTTCCACGAAAACATTCCTGTACTTACGGGTTTCGAATGCACCCTTCTCTGCAGGCACAAGAGCCTTTGGCCCGCATGAGACTGCAAAAAGCAGAACCGAAGCGATAAATAATATCTTTTTCATTTGGTCAATTAGTTTTAAAATCACACAAAAATACAAATCAATATCCATAGATTCATTAAATAGCAATTCAAATTCGCATATAAATGCGTCATTTCATGCATCATTTGTGAGATAACAGGCAAAATATCCCAGATTTGACACAAAAACAAAAGGTACATCGAGGTTCCCACCCAGATGTACCCACACTAACTTAACCAACCTTAACGGTTGCATATCTGTCTTTCGACAGTTTGTTACTTTGAAGTCCACATTTCACACAAAACAACGACAAGCCACAGCGTCTCATACGAGGCACTGCAACACAATTATCGCCATACAATAAACAATGGACTTCCTGACATGAATAGTAGTAGTTGTTAGTTATAAATAAATGGATTTTGCCATGGGGCAAAACTCATGTAAATTTAAAAACAAAAAATCATAAATCCTAGAAAATACCCGAAAATAATTCAAATTCAATAAAAGGGGTGTCGAGACTCACGTCCAGACACCCCACACTATTTAAACTAACTTAACCAACCCTTCGGTTGTCTTTCTGTCATTTCAGACAGTTTATCGATAAAATCCTAGAAACCTTCTTTCTGAACAAGGTTAGGATTGATGATGAATACATCGTAAGGGAACGGATAGTACTCATGTCTTCCGGCTTTGAAACCATGTGTCTTGTCAGCATTAGGATCGCTGTACTCAACATACAACTTATGCTCTTTCTGATAACCTGGCTTTCCTTCCATAAAGAACTCATCATAAAGAGTAGGGATATGATCACCTACGTTAGCAAGAGCACTGTAATCGCCCCAACGCTTCATATCAGGCCAGTTCACACCTTCGAGCCACATCTCGAATCTCTTCTCCTTCTTTACTGCGTCAAGAGTAAGAGTCTTAGAAATGTTTGCCTCAGGGATACCGGCACGCTTCTGGATATCCTGAAGAGCCTTAAGACCTGAACCGTCAGCATCAGAAGTCATCGCACATGCCTCAGCATACATAAGAAGAACCTCAGCATAACGGAAGATAAGGAAGTTTGTCTGACTTGTTGTACTCCAACCCTTGACTGCCTCATCAGGATTTACCATTCTCTTGTGATGGAGATACTTGCTCTGGCCATACATACCACGAGGGTCACTGATTCCACGCATCTTGTCAGTCTTCTTAGCCTCCATTGTAGTCAAGGTTGCATCTGAAGGCCAGATTCCTGAAGTATAAAGGAACTCTTCCTCAGTCATGAAAGTACCCTTACGACGCCATGAGTCACCGTCGTGTGCAAGCATTGCCTCAGCATATTTCTCGTCGATAGAGAGACCACCCCAACCTGAAACTGCACAGTTATTAGGGATTACAGGGAAACGGTCGCATCTCCAAGTCCAAAGAGATGTATGCTGTCCTGTTGTCTTACCATTGATACTTACCTGAGCATTATAAACTACGTTTCCTTCGAAGATCTTCTCCTCGTTACCGTCACCCTTCATATGGAAGAGGTCGCTCCAACGCTCACCTGGTACAAGAGCATACTTACCAGAGTCGATAACCTTCTTGAGACACTCCTTAGCCTTTTCATAATTGCCAAGGAAGAGATATGCCTTACCAGCAACTGTCCATGCAAGACCTTCAGTAGCCTTTACAGAACCGTTCTTGTCATTCACGTCCTTACGAACGTCCATGTAACCTGACTTAGCAGCCCACTCTGCCTCTTCAGCACACCATGTAAGAAGTTCTACATGATCACAGTTTGTAGGCTTGTCTGTACCTTCAAGTACATGGTCGATCTTTGGTGGGTTATACCAGCCGATAGCAGCCATCATATGGAGCCAAGCACGGATAGTCCTTGCCTCAGCGATAACGCGGTCCTTTATTTTACTCTCACCTTCAGCGAAGTTGTCTGTGATGAGGTTACATTTATGGTTAACCCAATAGAGACGCTGATACATGTTCTTGAGAACACGTGACTGCGAGTCATAGCGGAACTCATCGATTTCTCCGATATGGTCGTTGTCACCATAGAAGTTTCCTGCAGCAAGTGCATCATCACCAGGAAGGTTGAATGCTACCATATACGGATTGTAAATAGAATCTACGCCACCGATATTCTGAATAAAGTCAGCATACATTGTAACAGCAGCAGACTCAGCATCCTCGTCGGTGTTGTAGAACTGGTCCATTGCGATAACTCCCTTCTGAGGGATATCGAGAAGGCTCTCGTCACAGGCTGTAAATAAAGCAGCCGCACCAATGGTTATAAGGAATAAATATCTTTTCATATCAAATGTCATCAATTAAATTAGAATGTGATCTTTGCTCCGAAGACAATCTTCTTGGTCACAGGGTAGTTACCCACGTCGAAACCTCTTGTGCTGCCGCTACCTACACCTGCAGTCTCTGGATCCATACCAGGATACTTGGTGAATGTGAAGTAGTCATCCATAGACACATAGAAACGGAGATTGTTCACGAATGCCTTACGAGTCCACTTTGAAGGAAGGGTATAACCCAACTGAATCTGCTTGATCTTGAAGAATGATCCGTCGAATACAGTTGCATCTGATGCCCAGAAAATCCAGTCATTTGCCTTTGCAGGATCTGGCATGAGAGCGTCCTTGTTATCAGGAGTCCAAGCATTGTCGTAGAAGTAACGGAGTGAGTTACGCATTGGAGTATCTGCACGATACATAGCGTTGAAGATCTGATTTCCGCTCTGACCTGTTCCGAAGAGAGAGAAGTCGAGTCCCTTCCATGCGAGGCTGATGGTAATACCGTAAGTGAAATCAGGAATTGCCTTACCGATATATGTCATATCCTCTGGAGTAATTGCCTTATCTCCGTTAGTATCCTGTACGATATAGTCACCTGTTTCTCTGTTGACTCCGAGATATTTGTAACCATAGGTATACCAAAGAGGGTAACCTACCTCACAAACCGGAAGTGCAGGGTTGTTTGCTCCTGGGTTATCACCTGTAATACGTGTGATTGAAGGATCCAGATAAGTGAGTTCATTGTAGAGAGTAGAGAAGTTTCCACTGATGTTGTAACTGAAATCACCGATAGTATCTCTCCAACCGAGGGCAAGTTCAAGACCTCTGTTGAGTACGTTACCTCCGTTTACTGTAGCCTGACCGATACCTACCTCAGGAACCGGTGAAATACCGATAAGAAGGTCTCTTGTCTCCTTGTTATACCAGTCAGCAGTGAAGGTGAGTCGGTTGTTGAGGAAGTGAGCATCGAGTCCGATGTCGATCTGGTCTGAAGTCTCCCAGTCAAGGTTTGGCTGAGCAAGACCTGAAGGTTTTGAACCATAACTGAGGTTTCCGCTCTCTTCTGGAGTCACACCATACTGATACCACTGACCATTGTAATCGATTGAAGTATTCCACTGGTAACCGCTAAGTACGTTGATGTTACCGTTACGTCCCCATGAAGCACGGAGTTTGAGGAATGAAAGAACACTCTTGTCTACATTGTCCTTAATGAAACTTTCATTGCTGAGAGTCCAACCGAATGAGAATGATGGGAAGTAACCCCAACGGTTCTCTGGAGAAAGTTTTGAAAGGTCACCTGCGTCTGCACGGAAGTTTGCCTGAATAGCATAACGGCTGTCATAAGAGTAGATCAAACGTCCGAAGTAAGCAAGAGATGCTGACTTGCTAGGAGCGTTGCTGAATCCCTTTGTAGTATCGCTGTTATTATTTACATAATTGAGATAAAGGAAGTTATCAGCATATCCGTCAAGAATATCCGGACCTGAAGCATTTGCACTTACGCCATCGCTATTGTTCTCGATATATGACATACCGACCATGGCTGTAACATCGTGCTTTCCGAAACGACGGTTGTAGTTTGCGAAGTTCTCCCACTGATAGTAGTAACTTGTACTTGCTGAAGCGGAGATGTTGTAATAATCACTCTTCGCCAATTTTGTAGCGAAATAAGGCTCAGAGAAACTATGATTAGAAGACTGCGCAAGTCTATAACCGAAACGAGAAGTAATAGTAAGGCCTTTGACAGGAGTGAGGTTCGCATAAGCAGTACCACGAACATTGATACCTTCGTTGCTGGAAATTCCTCTATCTCTCTGAAGGAGTGGGTTTCCTGTATCATCCTCGATATACTTAGACACAGCATAGTACTTGTCGTTTGTAGGGTCCTTCATGATAAGTGAAGGGTCAGTATTATACTGCTGGAGGAGATAGTTCGGGAACTCATCAGGAGAGTTGTAATAAATAGGAGTGAGTGGGTCGAGAGTAAGAGCAGCGAACATCACACCTGTACGTGATCCTGCAGATACGGACTTGCGGCCCCATTTCTCGAAAGAGTTGTTTGTACCGACTGTGAGCCAATCGTAGATCTTATAGTCAGCATTGAACTGAGCAGAAAGTCTCTGGTAAGTATCTCTGTCTCCCTTTACGATACCGTTATCGTCAACATAGTTGATGGAAGCAAAGAAATGACCCTTGTTGTTTCCACCCTGGAAAGAAACGCTATGCTGCTTTGTGAAAGAAGGGCCATAGATAGCCTCTGTCCAGTCTGTATCAGTTCCGTCATAGTTGTTTGCAGCAAGGTCAGCATCAATAGGAAGACCTGTCATTCTCTTATATTCGATGAATGATTTTGCATCGAGAACCTGAGCCCTGCGGCCAAGTGCCTGACGAGTGAGTTTGAACTCATAAGAAACACTTGAGCGGCCCTGATTGTTTGCACCTGATCTTGTGGTGATGAGAACGACACCATTACCTGCCTTCACACCATAGATTGCTGCTGAAGCGGCGTCCTTAAGAACCTCCATTGACTCGATCATTGATGGGTCGAGGTACTGGATATTATCCACCTGGAGACCGTCTACGATAAGGAGTGGGCCAATGTTACCTGAGTTCGAAGAATAACCGCGGACGCGGATTTCAGCGCCAGAACCAGGAGCACCTGAAGTATTGAGGATCTGTACACCTGGAACCTTACCCTGAAGGGCAGCAGCCGCGTCTGAAGTAGAACGGCTCTGAAGATCCTCAGAACGCACTGAGGCCACCGCACCGGTAAGGTCACTGAGTTTCTGTGTACCATAACCGATAACGACGGTCTCGTCAAGCACGGTAGTTTCCTCTTCGAGTGTGATTGTGATGTTTGGCTGAGTGCCAAGTTCCACTGCTACAGTCTTGTAACCGAGACATTCAACAACGAGGGTTGAATTTGCTGGAACACTGAGAGTGAAGGCTCCATCAAGGTCGGTAACTGTTCCGACTCTGGAGTTGCTCTGAAGCATGACGGCTGCGCCAGGTACAGGTTCGCCACCTGCATCCTGAACTTTACCGCTTACCGAACGATTCTGTGCAGAGAGTTCTAATCCCCCCCCCAGAATGCTTGCGGCGAATATCATAGATATCGCCACAACATTAGCGAATAAATTTCTAAACATAGAAAAGTAGTTGTTAGTGTTAAATAAATGGGTTTTGTGGTTTTCATCAAAACGCAGGTCAAAAATATGGATTATTTATTAGAAAAATACATCCAGTTATTGAATCAAACTTAGATTCAGTGGGATTGGAGAAAATTTTAAATATGTTGAACCAAATCTGATATTTTTAATTCCTAACTTGCAGTCGCAAACAAAAACACAATGAAACGTTCAATATTTTTGATCTTAAGCCTCATTACAGCATCTGTTTTCAATATTAAAGCAGAAAGATATTACTATTTTGACCATGTGACCACGACTGACGGTCTCGCCAGCAACACGATTTACTGTACCATGCAGGATCGGAACGGATTCATGTGGATCGGAACAAGGGACGGTCTGTGCAGATATGACGGAAACAGTTTCCGCAATATGAGAGACATGGCTAAAGGAGACGGAATCAACGGAACCGTCTATGCCATCAGCGAAGACTCCGAAGGTAAGATCTGGTTCTCCACCCCAGACGGAGTACATATATATAATCCTGTAAAGAATCAGGCGACATCAATCCAGATGCTCGCTGGCGCATCGTGCTTCACCATACAATCAGACACAAAAGGACGTGTATGGCTGATAACCGACAAACTCTACAAATTTGACTGCGAGACTCTCGAAGGGAAAGTATACACGTTTGAGAACATGAGAGCATCATCCATAACAGTCGATTCTTACGGCACAGTATGGGTGGCAATGGCCGACGGAAGTCTTCAGACCTACGATGCACGCACAGATTCATTTATCCCACGCACATGTGAGCATCGTATTCTTAGATTAAATGAGGCCGAAGATGGCAAACTCCTCGTAAGCACGACAAGAAACGAGGTAATGTACCTCGACTGCGTGACATTGGAGGGAGAAGTCGTATTCAAGGCCGAACGAGGAAACGGCATAATGAACATAATAGAGAGGACACAGGGAGAGTGCTGGATAGGAACCCAGCAGGGACTCTATATCAGAAGATTGGGATCTGACTACAATGGTCAGGCATTCCACGACGCATCGACACCGGAGTCCATCTCTGCAGATTACATCACGAGCCTCGATAAGGACAATAGCGGAAATATCTGGGTTGGAACATATTACACCGGTATAAACATATGGAAAGACAGAAGCGATGAGATGTCACTGTACTTCACCAACCCGACAGACAACACCATCCAGGGAAAGATCGTACGCTCCATCTGTCAGGACAACAGGGGTTACATCTGGGTCTGCACAGAGGACGGCTGGCTGAACAGGTTCAATCCCGTGAGTCAGCAGATGAAGAACTATAAACTGGAAGACGGTCTCAATCTCCAGGGACTGATCGTAGACGGAGACATGATGTGGATATGTTCATATGGCAACGGCATGTGGCTCTTCGATCTCAATAAAGAGAAAGTGAAGAAACATTACAACATATCAAACAATACTGTAAGTCTGGGTATAAAATCAAAGTCAGGAGACATATATGCAGGTACCGGATTCGGTCTGTACAGATACAATCGGGAGACAGACACATTCAACAGAATAGAAAGCGTAGGACGTGACTACGTCCATAGCCTGCATCAGGACAGCAAGGGAGTGATATGGGTCGGAACATATGGAAACGGCATAAAGTGCATAGATGAGGAAGGAAATCTTCTCTGCCATGCAACGGTATCCGAAAATGAAGGTTCGCTTCCATCAAGATTCATAACATCATGTTTCGAAGACACAAAGCACAGAATATGGGTAACGACTGAAGGCGGTGGAGTAGGATACACCGATCCTGACTATGATATGGAAAACCTATATTTCCACACAATGACCACAGAGAACGGCCTTCCGTCAAACATCACCTGTGCTGTGGCGGAAGATCAGGATGGAATGATATGGCTGTCCACAACCAACGGAATAGTCACAATCTCAGGAGAAACACCAAGAGTAATCGAACTGATAAACGGCAGCAACGAACCTACCGGACAGCAGTTTTCCTACAGTGCCGTATGCACTACCAGCAACGGATTGTTCTATTTCGGAAACACGAACGGAATGGTTTCCATCACGCCTTCCAAGATAAAAAGCAGAAGTCTGGAAGAGAAACTTCTGCTGACAGAGATACTGGCCAGTCAGTCCGGCCATTCTTTCTCGCTTTGCGAAGAAGGAAAATCGGCAATGGTGACCGAACATGTGAAGGTAAAGTACAAGAACGCCTCATCCATCCGCATAAGTTTCGTATCTCCTGAGTATACATCCAGAAATCCATTGTATTCATACAGAATATCCAGGGGAAATGAAAAGGGATTATCCGGCATGACATATGACAATAGCGTCACATTCACCGGTCTGCGGTCCGGAAAATACAGATTTGAAGTTAGCATTGTAGGTAAGGAAGACGTGCCTGAGTGTAACCAGACCCTGAAAATCGACATTGAACCCCACCCACTTCTCAGTGGTGTAGCAATAACCATCTATACATTGATATGTCTTGGTCTTCTGGGGGTATTAATCATGATGGTGGAAATGAAACGTAAAAGGGAAAAGGCACGTCAGGTAACCAAGATGCAGAACAAGAAGGAAAAGGAAATCTACAACGCCAAGATCAACTTCTTCACAAACATCACCCATGAGATCAGAACACCTCTGACCCTCATCAAGATGCCGATTGACAAGATCATCTCATCCGGAGCATACAATTCCTCAAATGAGAAGGATCTGCGTACCATTCAGGCAAACACAGACCATCTGCTCAATCTTACCAACCAACTTCTCGACATGAGAAAGATGGAAAACAACGAGATAAGCATCTCGTTTGTCAAGGAGGACATCTGCACAATTGTCAGAAATGCAGAGAAACTCTTCGAACAGATGGCAGCAGAACAGCATATAACGATGAACAGCGAGATTCCTGATACACCTATATATATAATGTGTGCAAAGGATTCCGTATTCTCGATCATCAGCAACCTGCTTTCAAATGCAGTAAAATACGGAAACGGGCAGATTAATGTCAAGGTTGCCATGTCGGAAGACCAGCAGTCCGTCATGATAAACGTAGACAGCAATGGAGAAATCATCCCGGAACAGGACAGAGAGAATATCTTCAAACTCTTCTACCAGAGGGAAGGTGCTGAAAAGGGAGTACATGGAACAGGATTGGGTCTTCCATACGCAAGGACTCTTGCCAACATGCATAACGGACGTCTTTATCTTGACGATAAGGCAACAGACGTCAATTCATTCGTATTGGAACTTCCTATCAGACAGGAAGAACAAATCACCATCGAGCAACCTCAGATTGAGACCGACACGGATCTTCCTGCATTTGACAGTTCAAGACATACGATACTCATAGTGGAAGACTCTTCAGAAATGAGAGGATATCTTGCTAAGGAAGTAGCATCGGAATACAATGTGATAACTGCCGCAAACGGCGCCGATGCATTGGAAATATTAAGAAGAGAAAAGATAGATCTGGTCATCAGCGACATCATGATGCCTATAATGGACGGATGTGAACTCTGCAATACGATCAAGACTGATTCGGATCTGAGCCATGTACCGATCATCCTGCTCACGGCAGCAGTCGGAGTCGAGACACGTATCGAGACCCTCAAATCCGGAGCGGACGGTTACATCGAGAAGCCGTTCACTATTGAACTCCTTCGGTCAAACATCAACAACCTCTTCATGAACAAGGAGATATCTTACCAGCAGTTCATCAGCAAGCCTCTGACCCACTACAACAGTGTGACCACCAATAAGTTCGATCAGGATTACATGGACAAGGTACACGAGTTCATCATGAAGCATATCTCCGAACCGGACCTCAATATCGAAAGTCTGACAATGCAGATCGGAACCAGCAAGTCATCACTTTACAGAAAACTGAAGGCCAATACAGGTCTGAGCATCAACGAATACATCCGTCTATGCCGTCTGAAGCAGGCTGCAGAACTCCTGTCGTCTCAGAAGTACAAGATCAACGAAGTGGCGTTCATGACTGGATTCTCATCACCGTCTTACTTCGCGACATGCTTCCTCAAGCAGTTCAACATAACTCCTTCGGAGTTTGTAAAGAATCTAGGACAGTAAAACAAAAAACCGGTCGGAAACATTTCCGACCGGTTTTTTATATGAGATGATTTCTAGCGGAACTGTACCCAGTCGATTTCCACTGGAGCATCAGTATCAGATACTACCTGAAGATTCTGCATACCCTTAACCTTTACCGGCATTGGGAATGAAACCTCTGCCCATCCTTCTGCTGCAGGAATATCAAATGTAGCAGTCTTGCCAGCAGTAACGGTAACTTTACCGCCCTGAGGTGCATTCACATACATTGTAACAGTCTTAGGTGCCTTCTTTCCGAAGTTGAGTTCGTTGAAGACAACCTTGTCACCTGCCTTATCAAATACGGTCTTCCAACCCTTGAAGTAGTTTGTTGTATCAAGATACTCGATAGCAGCGCCGTTGATATCGCTATAACGGTCAATCTGAACCTTCATAGAAGCCTTGATAGGTCCTACACCACGCTCTGTAGGCTTGATCTCCTGGATAGTACCGTCCTCGTTGAAATAAAGTTTCTCGATACGAGCAGAGCGGCTCTTGTCGAAGTTAGGAGAGTAGTCATTGTGGGGATAGTAGAAATACCACTGACCATTGTAGTTAACGATACTGTGGTGGTTTGTCCAGCACTTGTTCTCATGCTCAGCCATGATGATACCCTTGTACTCGTATGGTCCCATAGGGTTCTTTGACATAGCGTAACCGATAACTTCTGTATCCTTTCTTACGTATGGATAAGTAAGATAGTAGTTGCCGTTATACTCGAAAGCGAACGGACCCTCAGCCTGACGGCTAGGAAGACCCTTAAGGCAGTTTACACCGACATTTGTAAACTCACGGTTACCCCACTTCATGGTCTCTACAGGATTGTCCTCAGCAAGTTCGATCATGTTATCAGCAAGTTTTGCACAACGTCCTGCACCCCAGAAAATATAGTTGTTTCCGTCAGAAGCCTTGAGGACGCATGGGTCGATACCGTTGATACCCTTGATCGGCTCAGGAAGGATCTCATATGGTCCCTCTGGCTTGTCAGCAACAGCGACTCCGACAGCGAAACCACCGTTCTTCTGTGCATTAGGGAAGTAGAAATAATACTTTCCATCCTTCTCGATACAGTCAGGAGCCCACATTGAATATGCAGTAGGATTTCCCCAAGGAACGTCCTTCTGGTGCACGATCATACCATGGTCTGTCCATGTTGTAAGGTCCTCAGATGAGAATACATGGTAGTCTTCCATGCAGAACCACATTGTTCCGTCGTGGTGAGTCACTACGCTTGGGATGTCGTGTGAAGGGAACAAGTAGATCTTTCCGTTGAATACACGAGCAGTAGGGTCTGCTGCAAACTGATTGCTGATGATAGGGTTTGTACCTGTCACCATCACATTATCAGGAAGATTGCACTCTTCCTGAGGTGCTGCACATGCAGCAAGGCCGAAAGCGGCCGCAATTACCAATAATTTTTTCATGATGTTTATTTAAAGAATTTCTGTAATGTTTCTGCAAGATATGTACGCGCATTCATCCATGTATGACCGCCTTCAGTGAACATTTTCTCATATGATATTCCTTTCTGGTCAAAATAGGCCTGATGGTCAAGAACATTCTGATACAGGAAGTCTGATGTGCCGACGCCGAACCACATCAGGTCGAGACTCTTGATTCCATTCTGAATATCAGGGAAATAGATATCCATCACCTCAGGAGTCAGATATGCACTGTATGAGGCAAGATATGAGAATTTATCAAAATTTGAATATACGGTAAAGAGCGACTGTCCGCCACCTCGTGAGAATCCTGCGATGGCTCTGCTCTTCCTGTCGTTCCTGGTACGGAAATTCTTTTCCACGAAAGGCATGACGCACTGTGTAAGTTCCTGCTCAAACTTCTGATACATCTTTGCAGATGCCACTGTGGTCGGAGACGGTGTGGTACCGAATACATTTCCATAAGGCATGACAACGATCATAGGGACAGCCTTGCCCTGAGCGATGAGATTGTCGAGGATCACGTTCACCTTTCCGACATTGAACCATGTCTCTTCAGTATCTGTCGTACCGCTCACGAGATAGAACACAGGATATTTCTTATTGCCTTTCTCATAATCAGCAGGAGTATAGACAAGAACCGGACGGTACTCACCCATGACTTCAGACTTGTATGTCATATATTGAACCCTTCCGTGAGGAACATCGTTCACTGTATAAAGAGCCTCAGGATCAGGAATCTCAAGAAGACTAGCCTTGAAGTTCTCATTAGGGAAGATCGCCATGTTGTTCTGCGCATTGGAAGAAACGCCGTCCACTACAAAATTGTAAGGATAGATATCTGCCTTCTCCGGCTTCACAGTAGCACTCCAGATACCTCTGCTGTTGCGGACCATAGGCATATTCTTTCCCATGAACTGACCGGAAAGTTCCACCTTCTTAGCGTTAGGAGCATCGTAATTGAAAGTGATACGGCCGTCAGGATGGATGATATGAGGCTCGAAAACAACATCTCTCCAACTTTGTGCAGGTACATCGTAGCCAAGTATCTGAAGCATCTTGTTCGCATAGCGTTTTCCGAGTTCGCGATAACCTGCAGCATCAAAATGGAGAAGGTCAAATGCATTGGTACATCCGCTTGAACTGATGACATGGGCATTCGGAATCGTCTGAGGGACACGTGCGATTACATCGTTATGAGAAGCACAGATTCCACCTCTGTCGCTGTTCACGACCTCTCCTACCAGAAGAGGAATCACCTCTCCCTGAAGATCAAGGTCACGAAGGATATTATCATAAACCTTCTTCAACTGGGATGGCCACCTAGGATCACCTGTATTGGACTCGCCCTGATGTACAAGGATACCCTTGATCACACCGTCTTTCTGAGCAAGTTTCGCCATCTCGATAAGTCTTGCATACGGATCATTGTCGTAAGCGGCAAGCATTCCCTTCATCCAGACAGGAGCCCTCTTCTCTACATAATTTGCGATGCTGTCAGGAAGGAAGGTCTCTATATGGCATCCTCCGATGGCCACATGAACAACTCCGACCTTTACATTCTCCGGAAGTTTCTCAACAAGAGTCCTTCCGAAATAATCCGCAGGAGTGAGTCCTGTATTAGGACGACAGAGAGGCGGTACGGCAGTGTACCACTGTCCTTTGACACGTCCCATTTCAGGATTGTCCACAACAGCCATCATCTTGAAACGGTCACTCACATTTTCAAGGTCCTGAGCCTCTATCTTCGCATTACCTTCCATGTTGGACTGTCCGAAACAGAGATAGATATGGAAGTTAGGATCCTGAGCGAAAACTTGAGTCGCAGACAAAACTGCTGCAAACAGAATGGTCAAAAAAGTTTTAGGCATATGCATAAAAAAGTAATATTGTGGTTAGCAACCACAATATTACGAAATAAATGACAAAAGCCCTAAAAGAATTGCACCAAAAGGTTCAAATTAAGCGCTAAAACGGCCTTTATTGCTGCACCGGCCTGTCCAGACCCAGTTCCGGTCTCTTTCGTGAAGAGAAAAACAGCAATATTGCCACAGCAATTGCGACCACTCCAAGAAGGATGAACACATATTCCGCATGAATGGCGGCAGATACTTCCTGTGCATGATTCCCGGTCTCAGTAATCTCTCTGGTAAATATCTTTCCTATATAAATAGGTACAGCCCACATGCCGAGATTCTGAACCCAATAGATAAGAGAATATGCCGTACCTAGATTCTTTTCAGGAATGATCTTCGGAACGGAAGGCCACATGGCGGACGGAACAAGAGAGTAACCGATTCCCAACATGGCGATGGCGATGTACGCATACGTCGGAACACCCTGTGGAGCAAAAGTTATCACAAGATGAGAGACCAGAACAAGAGCGGAACCGACTATCATCCATGTGGTCGCCTTTCCCACCTTGTCGACAAGGGCGCCAAAAAGAGGAGTGAAAAGAATCGTAAAGAAAGGTATCATTGCCAGAAGCACTGTCGCGATGTCAAGGTTCACACCGAAAAGAGGAAGAAGAATCGACACTCCGAACTTCTTGAACCTGATCACACAGCAATAGAAGGTCACGCAAAGTATCGCAATCATCAGGAAGCGCGGATTACTGAGAACCTTCCATATATCAGAGAACCTGAACTTATCCTCCTGCGCAGTCTCCACCTTGTCTGTATCGCCTGTCTGACGGTCAAATTTCGAATCCATTGCCACAAAAACAGCCCACAGAACGGCACCGGCAGCAAGGACGGCAAGACCTATCAGAGCCGGCCGGTTTGTCTCAGCCAAGGTATAGACCTCTCCTAGTGTCTTCTGCCTTACTATCATAGGAGCGATAAGTATCGCCGTCGCGGTACCGAATCTTGCGATAGCGAGTTGCAATCCCATAGCCAAGGCCATATTCCTGCCTTTGAACCACTTGGCGATGGAGCGGGTCACCGAAACTCCCGCTATCTCACTTCCGAGTCCGAAAAGCATACATCCCACATACGCGACACTGAGAGAAGTTTCTGGTCTGAATCCCGCAGAGATGGCAAAGGTGACAAGACCTGCCCCCAGCACCATCATACCCACGAATATCGAACCCACCAGACGGACACCGAACCTGTCCAGCAATGCTCCGCAGACAATGAGTCCGCCCCAGATGCACAGGAACGAATACCCGCTGGCATAAAAGCCGTAATCCTCCATATCCCAGCCAAGTTCAAGGAATTCAGGATTCTTGAAGAGTTCCGAAAGAGAGGAAAACATATCGTCGAAGAAATACGACGCGAACATAGGAACAACAAGGCATGCCAGCGCAAGCCAGCATGCCCATCTGTTATCCCTTAAAGTCTTTTTCAGGGTCGACATTACTATTCTGTTATATTAGGTAATTCAAGACCGAGTCCCTTCTTCTTGTCGACTCTCTTCAGGATTATTCCAAGAACCAGAGCAGCGATACCCAGGCAAGCCAGCATCAGAAGAGGTGCCGTATAATTGTATTGAGTTGCAGCAACCTCGGCCGAAATCGCACCACTGTTTATCTGGGCCACAAGATCCTTGTTTGTAGAATCCAGAACCTTTCCGATAAGCATAGGGAAGAGCCACAGACCGATGTTCTGAATCCAGAAGATAAGAGAGTATGCAGAACCTATCACCTTTTCATCCACAAGTTTAGGAACGCTTGGCCACAATGAGGCAGGAACAAGTGAGAATGATGCTCCCAAAACAAGAATAGTCACATAGGCAACAACTGCACCACCGACTGCATTGCCTTTGAAAAGAGGCAGGATGAATGCAAAGGTAAGATGACAAACGACGAGAAGAACCGATCCGAAAATAAGCATGGTCGCAGCCTTTCCCTTGTGGTCGACTATCTTACCAAGTATAGGAGTGATACCTACAGCAAGAAGAGGGAACACAGCAAATATAGTCTCAGCAGACTGGCGCATGTATCCCATATAACAATATACTACAAGGAACACACATGACACCACCAGCATGATCTGCTTCAGAGGTTTCTTGGAGAAATTGCTGGTAAATGCGGTTGCAGCCACAACAAGCATAATGATGTACTGAACGATGGTCACCGCCTCGCTCGCCCAGAAAGAACCTGCAGGAACTTCTGTAAACGTCAGGTTACACTGGAGCATGTTCACGGCATACTTCTGGAACGGGAATATTGCAGAGTAGTACAGCACACAAAGAAGAGCAACAAGCCAGAAACCTCCGCTCTTGAGAATCGCTCCGACATCTGATATCTTGAAAGGATCATCCTTTTCCTCAGCCTCTCCTGTCTGTGAGTCAAGTTTCTTGTCCATGAAGAAGTAGACTACAAACATGATGAGGGCGATCATCAGAAGAACAAGACCGAAAGCAACCGAACGCGACACATCTACTGTTCCGCCAAGTTTTGCAAAAAACGGAGAAAAAATCATGCAGGTAGCGACACCAAGACGAGCCAACGCCATCTCAGATCCCATGGCAAGCGCCATCTCCTTTCCTTTGAACCACTTGACGATACCTCTGGAAACAGTGATACCGGCCATCTCCACTCCACAACCGAAAATCATGAATCCGATGGCCGCAAGTTTTGCAGACGCAGGCATTCCTCTATAGAAAGGTGATATTCCCAACTCATCGAAGCCTGGGATGTAGTTCAGATTATTGGTGAACCATGCTTCAAGCCCGCTGCCGATAAATGATTCTGTAACAGCATAGTACTTGATGACTGCTCCGACAAGCATGACTGCACCGGAAAGGACTGCTGTGAATCGCACTCCCATCTTGTCAAGTATGATACCGGCAAATATCAGGAAGAAGACAAACACATTAAGGAAGGTCTCCGAGCCCTGCATCGTACCGAATGCTGTCGAATCCCAACCACGAGTCGACTGCATAAGATCCTTGATAGGAGAAAGAATGTCCATAAAGATGTATGAACAGAACATTGCGAGCGCAAGCAGAAGCAAGGCCGTCCATCTTACAGCCGGAATGTCTCGCATTACTTTTTGTACTTTATTCATAATATCGTGTGTTTATAATTTTCATCGATGTATCTGTCTTGACCTGATTTTGTCACAGATATAACCGTAAAGGTCAATATATTAATTTTACATAAAGCAACGCGAAGATAGGATTTTTTGCACGAATAGTCAAAACAGATTTCTGAATGTCACAATAAAGTAGTATTTTCGCATGATTTTGCGTTGTAATAAATGGAGAAAGTAAAGATGACGTACAAGTTTCTGGACAAGGTGGACTCGCCAAAGGACATCAAGAAATTCAGCATAGACGAACTTAGGGAACTCTGTGCTGAAATACGTCATTATATGATAGAATGCTGTTCAGTAAATCCAGGACACCTCGGTTCAAGCCTCGGAGCAGTAGAACTCGTGGTAGGCCTCCATTATGTATACGACACACCTGATGACAAACTGGTATTTGACGTAGGACATCAGGCTTACGCCCATAAGATAATCACAGGTCGCCGCGAAGCCTTCAGAAAGAACCGTATGAAAGACGGTATAAGCGGTTTTCCAAAACGTTCGGAAAGCGAATACGACGCATTCGGAGCAGGACATTCTTCGACATCAATATCCGCAGCATTAGGCTTTGCAGAGGCTTCCAAACAACAGGGACTCCCCCACAAGGCAGTGGCTCTCATCGGTGACGGATCGCTTACCGGAGGTCTTGCATTCGAAGGCATGAACAACGCCGGTGCAGCAAAGAGCGACATACTTGTCATCCTCAATGACAACAACATATCAATCGACAAAAATATCGGAGGACTCCACGAGTACCTTCTCAAGATAACAACCAATCCCGGATACAACAGGGCAAAGAAACGCATCTGGAACTGTCTGGGCGACGGATCTGTCAGAAAAGCAGTACAGAAATTCGTAGCAACGACCAAGTCACACCTTGTCAGCGACAGCGGAGGAGACCTGTTCCAGGCCATGGGTTTCAGATATTTCGGTCCGATCGACGGAAACGACATAAGCCAGGTAGTTGAAACCTTGCAGAAACTCAGAAGCATGAACGGTCCCCTTCTTCTGCATGCGATGACAAAGAAGGGAAAAGGATATGCTCCAGCGGAAAACGATCAGACCACATGGCATGCCCCCGGCATATTCGACCCGGAAACAGGAATGCGTCAGAAGAGCAAGAAAGGTGAAAGCCGCTATCAGGATGTATTCGGAGAAGTTCTTCTCGAACTGGCACGCAACAATGAAAAGGTCGTGGGCATAACGCCTGCGATGGCGTCAGGATGCGGAATGAATCTTTTGTCCAAGGAAATGCCGGAAAGATTCTACGATGTAGGTATCGAGGAAGAGCACGCAGTTACATTTGCAGCAGGACTTGCAGCGGGAGGATTAAAGCCTTTCTGCAACATCTATTCATCATTTTCACATAGGGCATTCGACCAGATTTTCCACGATGTGGCGCTTCAGGGACTTCCTGTCGTACTTTGTCTGGACAGAAGCGGAATCGTAGGAGAAGACGGCGCGACCCATCACGGATGCTACGACATGGCCATTTACCGTACTCTCCCCGGCACCGTAATAGCAGCGCCAAAGGATGAGACCGAACTGAAAAACATGATGTACACTGCATCCCTTGCAAAGGAAGGACCTTTTATAATAAGGTATCCGAGAGGTTACGGAGAAGGAACTCCTTGGAAGGAACAGGAATTCGAGGTGATGGAGCCAGGTAAGGGAGAACTGCTAATGGAGGGTTCGGAAATCGCAGTGATAGCAGCAGGCCCTTCCGCAAACCGTGCTATCGAAGCCGCAATCCAGATCAAGGAAGAGACGGGCTGGAATCCTGCTATATATAATATAAGGTACATAAAGCCTATAGATACAGAACTGATGAACAAGATAGCCTCTTCATACAAAAAGGTCATCACCATAGAAGACGGATGTATAATGGGCGGATTGTACGGTGCAGTGGCAGAATTTATCGCTGACAGAGAAAATCCTATACCTGTAAAGGCCGTAGGAATCCCTGACAGATATCTAAGTCAGGGCACCCAAGAAGAACTAAAGGAGGAGTGCGGACTTACAACAGCGGAAATTCACGCATTATTTGCAGCAGAAAAAGAAAAAAAACACAAAAAAGACGAAAAAGTTTTGGAGATTTAAAAATAATGTCTACCTTTGCAATCCCTTTAAGGAAATAACCTTCCAAACAGGGAAAACAACATTGCCGATGTAGCTCAGTTGGCCAGAGCACGTGATTTGTAATCTCGGGGTCGTGGGTTCGATTCCCTCCATCGGCTCAAAAGTTCTTAAAGAATTTTGGGAGAATACCAGAGTGGCCAAATGGGGCAGACTGTAA
>JAZRGY010000046.1:0-3968 GCA_045644485.1 Candidatus Cryptobacteroides sp.
ACCGAATGAGATTGAAACTGCAATAGGAAAGCACTGTGCAGCCCTCATCGACGACGGAGCCTGCCTCCAGATGGGTATTGGAGCCATCCCGAATGCGGTACTGGCCCAACTTGGCAACCATAAGAATCTGGGTGTCCATACAGAGATGTTCGCAGACGGAGTTCTTGAACTTGTAGAAAAAGGTATCATCAACGGCTCCAACAAAGTTACCGACAAAGGCAAACTGGTATCTACCTTCCTCATGGGTTCACAGAAATGCTATGACTTCATCGATGACAACCCTATGGTCGCAATGATGGACGTAGGATATACCAACGACCCTTATGTGATTTCACGTAACCCAAAGATGACCGCCATCAACTCGGCAGTACAGATAGACCTCACCGGTCAGGTCTGCGCAGATTCCATCGGACTCAGGTTCCACTCGGGAGTCGGCGGACAGGTTGACTTCATATACGGAGCCTCACTCGCTCCTCAGGGCAAGGCAATCATAGCGATGCCTTCTACAACCAACAAGGGAGGCAGCAAGATTGCTCCTGTAATCATAGAAGGTGGCGGAGTCGTTACCACCAGACCTCATGTACACTATGTAGTCACAGAGTACGGTGCTGTGGACCTCTATGGTAAATCTCTCCAGGAGCGAGCAAAACTCCTCATCAGCATCGCTCATCCTGACCACCGCGAATCACTCGACCGCTCAGCCTTCGAACGCTTCGGAGGCCACTACCACGCAGTGAAGATCTAAGGCACCCCATAAAGACTGTTCGCTGAGTGCATGGTTTCTTGCACTCAGCGAACAGAAGATATCTATTTGGCGCCAGCGGCTTTGGCCTTGTTGCGGGCAGTAAGGGCGCGCTGGAACTTGCGGGCATTCTTCAGATGGTCGCTGTATGTGACTGCAAAACGGTGGGTTCCGTCAAAGGTCTCGCTTGCACAGAAGTAGATGTAACCATGCTTTGCAGGGTTAAGAACGGCATCAAGGCAGGCTTTCGGAGGAACATTGATAGGAGCAGGAGGAAGTCCGACATGCTTATAGGTATTGTACGGAGAATCCACAGTCAGATGTTTCTTCAATATTCTGTCCAGAGTATAATCAAAACAGAAGGCAATCGTAGGATCGGCCTGAAGTTTCATCTTCTTCTTGTAGCGGTTAAGATATACTCCTGCAATCACCGGATATTCAAAATCCTTCAAAGTCTCCCCACTGACGATGGAAGCCATGACAGAAACCTGCATCTGTGAAAGTCCTTGAGCCTTGGCCTTTGCAAGCCTGTCCTCAGTCCAGAATGCATCATACTCCTTCTTCAGGCGGTCGAATATATCCTTTACAGAAGCAGTCCAGTACATCTGATATGTATCCGGAAGAATCAGAGCAAAGACATTCTCAGGAGTAAAACCATATCCTGCAAGAAACTCAGTCGAATCAAGAGCCTGAGCCACCGAAGCAGAATCTACCATCATCTGTGTACTGATCTTCTTTGCAATACGTCCCTTGTTGCGCATGGTACCGGAAAGGACCAGATTCTGAGGAGTCTGCCAGCCGAATACCAGCATCCTCGCCACATATATGCTGGTTGACGACGGGTCTATAACATAACGTCCCGGCTTCATCTTGGATGCGACATCCATCTTCTTGAAACATCTTTCAAGACTCTTCGGACGCAGCATACCTGCAGAGGCCTGCAAAGAATCCGCTATCTGTCCAAGTGTGGTTTCAGGACGCACATAGAGAACATACTCGCTTGTAAAGTTAGGCTTCTTGTTATCGCTGTAATATCTGCCAAGCACAAAGCCAGCAGCACCAGCCAGAGCAGCAAGCACCGCAAGAGTCCATACAGTTATCTTCAATCTCACAGTCATATCACTTTCTCAATTTTATTATATCACCCTCACGCGGAACATCGAACTCCGCCATACCGTTCATCTTATACAGATTCTTAAGTTTTATACCATAACGTTGAGAGATCGAACGCATGGTCTCTCCATCCTCCACCACATGCTTATCCAAACCCCTGACCGCCTGCTTCTTCTTTGGCTGGAGATAGACTTCGGTACCAGGCATCAGGGAAGTATCCTTCTCCAGATCATTGAAACGCAGAATCTCACGCATAAAAAGATTGTTGGATGCGGCGATTTCTGCATAAGTCTCACCCTCTGACGCCCTGACAAAAGGCACACCGTTTCTGGTATATACCTCACGGGACATGCTGAAATGGAAGTTCTGCCTCTGCTCGTTGGTCAATGATTCCACCTGCTCGATCTCATTGGGAGACTTAGGCAACTCATCTGCAACTGCAGCACCCTCATCCTTTAGCCTGACATCCTTGGATTCCGCGTGTGTGATCTTTTCATTCTTCTTTTCGGACGAATGTTTCTTTGACTTTCTGTCCGACCTGGCATACGAAACCGGTTTCCTGTCATATTCATAAAGTTCATATTCCTCTATGAGGGCGATCAGTTTGGAAGGATAGGCAGGATCCGTTGCATATCCTGCTTTCTTCAGGCCATGAGCCCAGGACTTATAATCGGTTATCTTATAGTCAAACAGAAATTTATACCTGTCTCTATAACGAAGGAAATCTGAATGATCCCGATAAGAATGCTCCGGCGAAGGATATTTTCTGAAACACTCGCCTTTGCGGTCATCGTCATGATACATCTTCTTTCCCGACCAGTTGTTGTGGCACTTGATACCGAAATGGTTGTTTCCTTTGACTGCGAGTTCTGAAAGGCCGTATCCGGATTCGAGAAGTCCCTGAGCCAAAGTGATGCTAGCAGGCACTCCGCTGCGATACATTTCCTCCACAGCCAAGGTAGAGAACTGTTCTATATAAATTTCCTGCGGAGATTTTCCATCCTTTGGAGGCATCACTGCCGAAACAGGCAGGCATAGAAAAACAGATATGATTAATGTTATTATCTTCATAGATTGCGAATATACGGAATTTCCACGACATCCCCATCATAGGCCAGGTCAGTATCTGGAAATATAGTCCGCAATTCTTCAAGATAAAAATCGACCGAAGGAAAACGAGATGAATAATGTCCCACAATCAGCCTTCCCACGCCAGCATCAAGGGCAGTCTGTGCAGCCTGTAATGTCGTAGAATGGAAAGTTTTCTCTGCCATTTCCGACATATCCGCAGGGAAGGTGGACTCATGATAAAGAAGAGATACACCTCTGACCCACTGCGCAAGTTCGGGGAACGGGGCCGTATCGCTGCAATATGCATAACTCCTCGGAACATACGGCAAGTATGCAGCCTCGTCTACGGATATGCGCATATCATCACGGACGACATCCTCACCCTTTTTCAGACGTCCTATCTCTGCGACAGTCAGAGAGTACTTCTTAATCGCAGTCTTATGGACATTATATGCCGGCATCTTTTCCCTTATGAGGAAACCGAATGTCTCCACTCTATGGTTCAAAGGAAATGCAAGAAGTTCGACAGTCCTGTTTTCATATACTGTCGTCGGCTCTGACATTTCAAGGATGACATGATTTATCTCGAATTTCACTCCCTCTCCGAAATTGGTCATGAAGAAATCCAGAACGGGACGGAATGACTTAGGCGCATAGATATTGAGGGAAGAACTCCTGCCAAGCATCCCCATTGTCGAAAGAAGCCCGAATATCCCGAATATATGGTCACCATGGATATGGCTCAGACATATATGCTCAATCTTCAGAAAAGACACCTTCGCCCTACGGAGACGCATCTGGGCACCTTCTCCGCAGTCAATCATAAACAAGCGCCCACGTACATCAAGTACCTGGGCGCTAGGATATCTTTCTGTAGTGGGCAGGGCCGAAGCCGTGCCCAGAACATTAAGAGTAAAATTCATTATTACTTGCTTTCCAACTGGCTCTTAAGTGCTGCGAGAGCATCGAGGTCACCAAGAGTAGTCTTCTCTACGCTTGAGTTGATCTTCTTAACAGCCTTCTTTGTGTTGTCAGCCTCAGC
>JAZRGY010000047.1:0-17254 GCA_045644485.1 Candidatus Cryptobacteroides sp.
TTAAACTTATTGCGACGCCGGGAAAACGTTGAAAAAAGGGAAAAATCAAAATACAGAAACACTAAAAACTATATCAAATGGCATTCAAAGGAGCAATTGACGTCGACACACAGAAATGCAAGGGCTGCGGAGTATGTGTGGAGAACTGTCCGACCAAGAGCATAGAGCTCTCGAAGATGGTCAACAGCAAAGGTTATCATTATGCCGAGATGGTAGGCGAAGCATGCATAGGATGTTCAAACTGTGCAGTAGTCTGCCCTGATTCGGTAATTACAGTCTATCGTGTTAAAATCTAGAAGTTATGGCAGAGAAGATTTTGATGAAAGGAAACGAAGCGATTGCCATATCGGCAATTCGCAACGGTGCGGACGGATACTTCGGTTATCCTATCACTCCGCAGTCTGAGGTCATGGAGACACTCATGAAGGAAAGACCTTGGCTCACAACAGGCATGGTCGTTCTTCAGGCAGAGAGCGAGACCTCTTCGATCAACATGGTTTATGGTGGCGCATGCTGCGGAAAGAAGGTGATGACATCTTCAAGTTCACCGGGAATCAGCCTCATGTGCGAAGGACTCAGTTACCTTGCAGGTGCCGAACTTCCATGCGTTGTGGTGAACTGCCAGCGAGGTGGCCCGGGTCTCGGTACCATTCAGCCTAGCCAGAGCGACTACAACCAGTGTGTGAAGGGTGGAGGACACGGAGACTACAATGCAATCGTCCTTGCACCGGCATCAGCGCAGGATATGTATGACTTCGTTGACTGGGGATTCGACCTTGCATTCAAGTATCGTACACCGGTGATCATCCTCGCAGACGGAATCGTAGGCCAGATGATGGAAAAGGTGGAACTTCGTCCTGTGAAGCCTCGCATGACAAAGGAGGAACTCCTCAAGGCGGCTCCATGGGCTACCACAGGAAAGACTGCCGACAGAAATTATAACTTCATCACTTCCCTTGCACTCGAGTCTGACGTACAGGAAAGATTCAACCAGAAACTCGCTGCGAAATATGCAGTGATCAAGGAGAACGAGGTCAAGTACGAGTCATATATGACCGACGATGCCGAATATGTGTTCGTGGCATTCGGATGTTCGTCACGTATCTGCGAGGCTGTGGTAGACCAACTCCGCGAGGAAGGCATCAAGGCAGGCCTTCTCAGACCAGTGACCCTCTTCCCGTTCCCTACAAAGAAACTGCAGGAACTCTCAGGACAGGTCAAGAGCATGATGGCAATAGAACTCAACCTCGGTCAGATGGTTGACGATGTAAGGCTCGCAGTGAATGGAGCATGCCCAGTAGGATTCTACGGAAGACAGGGAGGAAACATCTTCACACCAGACGAAATCGTGGAGGCGTTCAAGAAGTTCAACAATCTGAAATAAGGAAAGACATGAATATAGAAGATATCAAGAAACCCGAGAACATCGTCTACAAGAAGACTCCCCTTCTTACAGACAACGTAATGCACTACTGCCCGGGATGTTCTCACGGAACGGTTCACAAACTCGTCGCTGAAGTAATCGAAGAGATGGGTATTCAGGAAGAGACTATCGCCATCAGTCCTGTAGGCTGTTCGGTATTCGCATACAACTACATCAATGTCGACTGGCAGCAGGCCGCTCACGGACGCGCTCCTGCTTTGGCTACAGCGGCAAAGCGCCTCAATCCCGAGAAATATGTATTCACATATCAGGGTGACGGAGACCTCGCATCGATCGGTACAGCAGAAATCATCCATGCATGCAGCCGCGGAGAAAACATCGTGGTGATCTTCATCAACAATGGTATTTACGGTATGACAGGAGGTCAGATGGCTCCGACCACCCTCCTTGGAATGAAGACCGCGACAACCCCTTACGGACGCGATGCAAAACTCAACGGATTCCCTCTCGTTCTTGCTCCAATGATCGCACAACTTGACGGAACAGCATACATAACAAGACAGTCCGTCCACACTGCAGTTGCTGCCAGAAAGGCAAAGGCAGCCATACGCAAGGCGTTCGAATACAGTCAGAAAGGCATCGGACTCTCATTTGTAGAGATCGTAGCGACATGTAATTCCGGATGGAAGATGAGCCCGGTGGCGGCAAACAAGTGGATGGTGGAAAACATGTTCCCTAAGTATCCGCTCGGTGACATCAAGGACGTATTAAAAACAGAGTAATCATGAAAGAGGAAATTATCATAGCAGGATTCGGAGGACAGGGAGTCCTCTCGATGGGAAAGATTCTCGCATACTGTGCGATCATGCAGGACATGGAAGTGACATGGATGCCTTCATATGGTCCGGAAATGCGCGGAGGTACAGCCAATGTATGCGTGATCGTGAGCGACAGAAAGATCAGTTCTCCTATCGTTACAAAATACGACACTGCAATCATCCTTAACCAGCAGTCTCTCGATAAGTTCGAAAGTACTGTAAAGCCAGGAGGACTTCTGATCTATGATCCTAACGGCATCATCAATCCTCCGACAAGAACAGACATCAAGATATGCAGGATCGATGCGATCAATGTCGCAGCGCAGGTGGGCAACGCAAAGGTATACAACATGGCTGTCATGGGAGCATATCTCAAGATGAAGCCTATTGTTTCGTTCGAGAACATTGACAAGGGACTTGCAAAATGTATCCCTGCCCGTTATGCAGACCTCATTGCACTTAATAAAAAGGCCATTGAAGAAGGCATGACTGCTGTAGAAGAACTCTAAAGGTCTTCAAACCAGAATAACTGCTTTGATTTTCTCATTATTATTTTGAGAAATCAAAGCAGTTTGTTATTTTTGCATGGTAGGTTTAATTTGGATAAAAATGCTTGAGACAGTAAAGCAGAAAATAAAGCAACTGATTGCTGCATATGAAGCGGAGAAGATGGAGCGTATAAGACTTCAGTCCGCATTGACTCAGGCGGAGGGTCAGAATGAAGCCTACAGGAAGCAGATAACAGAGTTAGAAAGACAGATTGATAACCTCAAACTCGTCGAGGCATTCAAGGCTGACGGTGCAGGAAGCCCTGAAGCCAAGAAGAAGATAAACAGCCTTATCAAGGAGATTGACAGGTGCATATCACTATTGGAGGGATAATATGGCACAGAGCATCAACATAAAGATAGCAGACCGCACTTATCCTTTGAAAGTGAATTCGCCTGAACATGAAGAGATGATCAGGAAGGCTGCTGACGACATCAATAAGATGGTGGCAAAATATCAGGACAGATTTCCCGGGAAGGGAATGATAGAGATTCTTTCATTTGTCGCCCTTAACACATGTATGTCAAACATCACACTCAACAGACAGATGAAGGAATTTGCAGAAGGAGAGGAAATGTTGGCACAAGAGTTGGAAGGTTATCTTGCAAATATTGATAAAAACAGCCGTTAGTTACATTTTTGCTGAAATCAACATTTATAATGTAACCAGGTTACTCGGATGGGGATGATGGACCTATGTGACCCTCATGGGGATTCCGCTTTGCGGGACGGAGGATTTCAGAACCGATTTTTCCGGAGCCTAAATCTTATTTTTTAAGATTTTCTGACAAACCGGCTAACGGCTTTTTATGAATAACCTGACCAGTCGCTTCCATGAAACGGCTGGTCATTTTTATATACTGCCCAAGCGGACCCTGTCCGGTTCGAGGCCCCTGGAATTGAAAACTAAAACCATTATATAACATTATGAATATCGTACTTAATATCCTATTCGCTGTTCTGGGTGCGGCTTTCGCCCTTACAGCCTACATAATTGTCCGTAGAATAATTCTGAAAGGACAAAAGGAAGACATCATCAAGAAAGCGGAACTTGAGGCAGAAAGCATCAAGAAGGAAAAGATTTTCCAGGCTAAGGAAAAGTTCCTCCAACTCAAGAGCGAGCATGAACAGTACATCAACGAAAAGAACAAGCATATCAATGATGTAGAGAACCGCCTGAAGCAGAAAGAGAACAGTCTCAATCAGCAGAATGCAGAACTCGGACGCAAGAACAAGGAGGCTGATGCAATCAGAGAAAACCTGAAGGCTCAGGTTGAGATCGCTACAAAGAAATATGAGGAGTATGAAAAACTCAGTCAGGATGCGATCAGACAGATTGAAGAGATCGCAGGCATGACCGCTTCAGAAGCAAAGAACCAACTCATGGAAAGCATGAAGGCTGAAGCAAGGACACAGGCTCAGTCATATATCAATGATGTGATGGATGAGGCTCGTCTTACAGCAAGCAAAGAGGCTAAACGCATTGTAATCAATACCATACAACGCACAGCATCAGAGACTGCAATCGAAAATGCAGTAACTGTATTCCATATTGAAAGTGACGAGATCAAGGGTCGCATCATCGGTCGCGAAGGACGTAACATCCGCGCTCTCGAGGCTGCAACAGGTGTTGAAATCGTCGTTGACGATACTCCTGAGGCAATTCTTCTCTCAGCATTCGATCCTGTAAGAAGAGAGGTTGCAAGACTTGCACTCCACCAGTTGGTGATCGACGGACGTATCCACCCGGCACGTATCGAAGAAGTAGTTGCAAAGGTACAGAAGCAACTCGAAGACGAGATCATGGAGACAGGTAAGAGGACATGTATCGACCTCGGTATCCACGGAATGCATATCGAACTCGTAAAACTCATCGGTAGGATGAAGTACCGTTCATCATATGGACAGAACCTCCTCCAGCATGCACGCGAAGTTGCAAACATCTGTGCTACAATGGCATCCGAACTCGGTCTGAACCCTAAGATCGCAAAACGTGCAGGACTTCTTCACGATATCGGAAAGGTTTCTGACGAAGATCCTGAACTTCCACATGCAATACTCGGTATGAAACTCGCCGAAAAGTATAAGGAAAAACCTGAGATCTGCAACGCTATCGGCTCACACCATGAAGAGGTGGAAATGACTTCGATCATCGCTCCTCTCGTACTCGTAGGAGACGCCATTTCAGGAGCACGTCCTGGTGCTCGCCGCGAGGTCATCGAGTCATACATCAAGAGACTCAAGGACATGGAGAACATCGCCCAGTCATACCCGGGAGTGACCAAGACATATGCAATTCAGGCAGGACGTGAACTCCGCGTCATTGTAGGAGCAGATCAGGTTACAGATCAGGATGCAGAATCTCTGTCAACTGAAATAGCAAGAAAGATCCAGGAAGAGATGGTATATCCTGGTCAGGTGAAGATCACCGTTATCCGCGAGACAAGATCAGTCGCTTTCGCTAAATAATCAACAAGATATAATGAAAAGATTTTTGACAATACTTGCAACAGCACTCATAAGCGTTGCTGCTTTTGCCCAACTGACACCGTCACAACTCGTCACATGGACTCCAAGTGTAGAGCATGTGGATGGAGATATCTACAAGGTGATCTTCACAGGCAAGGTCGCTTCAGGATATCACACCTACACTCTTACAGATGAGTTCTCTGCAACAGAGATAATGGAACCAAGCGTCACCGGAGGTGAACTTGTAGACGGCCCATACGAACTCAGTACTCCGATTGAAGAGGAAGATGAGTTCGGAGACATGGCAAAACACTATTATGATGAAATCGTCATTGCCCAGAACGTCAAGGTATCAGGACACGGAGTATTTACAGGCACTATCTTTACAAACGCCTGCACAGGTGGAGCATGTAAGGCAGAATACTATGATTTTGAGGTAAGCGTAGGATCTGCTGCAGGAGCAGCAAAAGAAAAGACTGCCTTCCCATGGGGTCTGATCCTTCAAGCCATTCTCTGGGGTTTCGCAATGCTTCTCACACCATGTGTATTCCCTATGGTTCCGATGACAGTATCCTTCTTCCTGAAGGGATCTGAATCAGTTGCGCAAGGACGTTTCAAGGCAGGAATGTACGGACTCTTCATCGTGCTCCTCTACACCTTGCCTAACGCGCTTCTCATCGTAATCACAAGAATCGTAGGAGGAGAATCTGTAACAGCAGACATATTCAACTGGATTGCCACACACTGGCTTCCAAACATCCTCTTCTTCGTGATCTTCATGGTATTTGCAGCCTCGTTCTTCGGAGCATTCGAGATAACACTTCCTCAGTCACTCGTGAACAAGAGCGACAAGGGTTCCGACAAGAAGGGACTCGCAGGAGTATTCTTCATGGCTCTTACCCTCGTGCTCGTATCATTCTCATGTACAGGTCCTATTGTAGGTAACGTGCTTATCCAGGCTACATCAAGCAACGGCGCGTGGTGGATTCCTATCGTTACAATGCTCGCATTCTCTCTTGCATTCGCGCTTCCGTTCACACTCCTCGCATTCTTCCCTTCACTTCTGAAGGATCTTAAGAAGAGCGGTGGCGGATGGCTCAATACAGTAAAGGTTGTGATGGGATTCATCGAAGTTGCCCTCGGATTCAAGTTCCTGAGCATGGCAGACCAGACTTATCACTGGGGACTTCTCGACAGGGAGATTTATCTTGCTATCTGGATTGTTGTATTCGCTCTTCTCGGATTCTACCTCCTCGGTAAACTCAAATTCGCTCATGATGACGAAGTTCCGCATATTTCCGTGACAAGACTTTCCCTCGCGATCGTGGTATTCTCTTTCGTCGTATATATGATTCCAGGTATGTGGGGTGCACCTCTCAGCGGACTTTCAGGATATCTCCCTCCTATTTCCACACAGGATTATGTATTGGCGCCGGGAAGTACATCACATGCAGTCGTAACAGATGCTCCTGCACAGACTGCAGAAAAGAAATATGACTTCCTCCACCTCCCGCACAACCTTGACGGATACTTTGACCTTGAGGATGCACTCAAGGCAGCCAAGGAAGCAGGAAAACCTGTATTCGTGGATGTGACCGGACATGCATGTGTCAACTGCCGCGAGATGGAGCAGAGAGTATGGAGCGACCCTGCAGCACTCGAACTTCTCCGTAATGAGTTCGTGATCTGCGCTCTCTATGTAGATGACAAGCACAAACTTCCTGAAGAAGACTGGATTACAGATGCACAGACAGGTAAGGTATACAAGGATCTTGGAAGAGTGAACTCATATATCGCCCGTGAGAGATTCAACGTAAATGCTCAGCCGAACTACGTTCTCCTCTCTCCTGACGGCGAGATTCTCGTACCGACCCACAGTTACGACCTTTCAGTCGAAAACTTCATTAACTTCCTCCAGAGCGGACTCGATGCATACGGAAAATAATTGAAACCTAATATTTTAAAAAGGCTGACTTTATGAAAGTCAGTCTTTTTTTTATTGTATTCCTTGGAGTTTAAAATATATCGACTATCTTTGTATCGGCTTACGATATAACGAAGGTCGAAATAAATATGGGAACAACAAATCAAGCATTGACAGAAGCAGTATATTACATTCTTATGGCCCTGCAGAAACCTCTTCACGGATATGGAATAATGCAGGTGACATCAGAACTCAGCAATAAGAGGCTCGTCCTTTCTGCCGGCACATTATATGGTGCCATTTCAAATCTGATTGACAAGGGATGGATACAGCCATTCGGTCAGGCAGAGAATTCAGACAGCCGACGCAAGGAGTATCTGATAACAGACGAAGGCAAAAGGGTTCTCGAGGCAGAGTTGGAAAGGCTACAGGAACTTGTCAACAATGGTAACAAACATATAATAAGATAGAGCGATGAAAAGCACGATAAAGGTCAATTGGTTTGTCGATTTCGACAAGGAAGAAGAATGGTTGAACAAGATGTCCTCTGAAGGTTTATGCCTATGGCACACCAACGGAGTCATATACAGATTCAAGCAGTGCATGCCAGGCGAATTCGTATTCCAGATCGATTTCGATGAAAAGAAATCATCTGCAAATGAAGACTATGTCGTATTCCGCACCAGTTGCGGAGACGAGTTCGTACATCAATGGAAGAATAAGATATACTGGAAACGCAAAGTTTCTGAAGGTCCGTTCGAAAGTGAAGAGAATGTGCAGGCTAAACTCAGAATGACCAACAAGGCATACAATCATCATGTCAACAGCCTTATCGGATTGATATTGATAATGGCTTTGGGATTCTTTATTTTTGCTCCATTGGGACGCTATCTGCTGACTGAGTCACTTTGGGGAGAACATATAACCCAGTTCGGCCTTGGCCTCACCGGCGGCATTCTTTTCGCAGAATGCGTCATTCTGATTCCAGCGATCAACAAATTGAGGAAGAAGATGAATGATTTAATCAAAAAGGCAATATAAGCAAATAATCTATCATTAAAATAAACAGAAGCCCTGCACTTCTTTTCGATCCTCCCCGCAAGCGGGTCCCCTCCCTTTTCGGGAGCCAATGTCGAAAGAAGTGCAGGGCTTCTGTTTATCTTTCCTAGAACTTGAAACTGTCCTTCAGTGCTGTAGTCTTGTTGAACACGAAGTGATCTGGAGTTGTGTCTGGATCCTTGAAGAAGTATCCTACGCGCTCAAACTGAACTGCAATACCTGAGTTATCCTCAAGGAGGGCTGGTTCCGCATAACCCTTGCTGACAACGAGAGACTCAGGATTGAGATAGTTCTTGTAGTCCTCTCCCTCTGGAATCTGACCCATCTGAGCCTCAGTGAAAAGTTTGTCGTAGAGTCTGAGTTCCACCTCCTTGGCATGCTCTGTTGATACCCAGTGGATAGTACCCTTGACTGAACGCCACTCGCCTGCTCCTGGCTTAGATGTAGGATCATATGTACACTTGATCTCAATAATATTGCCCTCAGCGTCCTTGACAACCTCCTGGCACTTGATTATATATGTGTACTTGAGACGAACCTCTCCATCTGGCTTAAGACGGAAATACTTCTTAGGAGGCTCCTCCATGAAGTCGTTTCTCTCAATGTAGACCTCTCCTGTGAAAGGAACCTTGCGTGATGGTCCTTCCGGATCTGCAGGATTGAGAGGAGCGTCGAACCACTCTACCTTGCCAGGTTCCCAGTTTGTGATGGTAAGTTTCACAGGATCCTGAACCACCATGTAACGGTTTGAACGCTCATTGAGGTCCTGACGAACACACCACTCCATCAACTGAAGATCAATAAGTTGTTCACGCTTGGCCACACCCACCTTCTCTGCGAACATGCGCATAGACTCCGGAGTATAACCACGACGACGGATACCGCAGATGGTCGGCATACGAGGGTCATCCCAACCGCTCACGAAGTTATTCTTCACAAGTTCAAGAAGTTTGCGCTTCGACATCACGGTATATGTGAGGTTGAGTCTTGCGAACTCATACTGATGTGACGGGAATATGCCGAGTTTTTCGATGAACCAGTCATAAAGAGGACGATGTACGTCGAACTCGAGAGTACAGATAGAATGGGTGATATTCTCTATACTGTCCGACTGTCCATGAGCGTAGTCATACATCGGATAGATGCACCACTTGTCACCTGTACGGTGGTGGTGTGCATGGATGATACGATAAAGAAGAGGGTCACGGAAAAGCATGTTAGGATGCGCCATGTCGATCTTCGCACGAAGTACCTTCTCGCCTTCTGCATACTTTCCTGCCTTCATATCACGGAACAACTGGAGATTCTTCTCCACGCTGCGGTTACGATACGGACTCTCAGTACCAGGCACCTGGACTGTACCACGTCCGGCACGGATTTCCTCCTGTGTCTGGTCGTCTACGTATGCAAGGCCTTTCTTTATGAGTTCCTCTGCCCAATCGTAAAGTTGGTCGAAATAGTCAGATGCATAACGCTCGTTCTCCCATTCGAAACCGAGCCACTTGATATCTTCCTTGATAGAGTCAACATACTCGGTATCCTCCTTTACAGGGTTGGTATCGTCGAAACGGAGGTTTGTCTTTCCACCGTATTTCTTTGCCAGTCCGAAGTTGATGCAGATACTCTTCGCATGTCCGATGTGAAGATATCCGTTAGGTTCAGGCGGGAAACGGGTCATTACCGATTCACACTTGCCGCTTGCGAGATCCGCTTCAATGATCTCCTCCAAAAAGTTGAGATTTCTGGTCTCAACAACATCCTTGTTTACCTCTTCCATATCTATGGTAATAATGAATTTGCAAATAATCGAGCAAATATACAGAAAATTTGCGTTACTTCCACTAAATACTTGCTACCTTTGAATTCTATGATACGAAAAGCGACATATGAGGATATACCGGTCCTTATGGAAATTTTCCATAAAGCGAGGGCCATCATGCGGGCAAGCGGCAACCTGAACCAATGGAACGATTCATATCCTTCGGAAGAAGTCGTCCGAAAGGACATCGAGAACGGACATTGCATGGTTCTGTGCGAAGACTCCTCCCTACCGGAGGGAGACAGAAGAATAATAGCGACCATGGCATTCATCCCGGGACCGGACCCGACTTATTCGGTCATCTATGACGGTGAGTGGCCGGAGGACTCCCCTTATCATGTCATACATAGAATTGCCGTAGCAGAACCGGGACATAATGCAGCGAAGAGACTCTTGGACTGGGGTTTCAGTCAGACCGGATGCATCCGCATTGACACACATAAGGACAACGTCATAATGCACCATATCCTGCAGAAATATGGTTTCACACATTGTGGAGTCATCCTTCTGGCTAACGGAGACCCACGGGAAGCATATCAGAAAAATTTATAACTTTGCATTTCAAAACACGAAATTCCAGAAACAATGATAAAGTCAATGACAGGATACGGCAAGGCTGAGGCCCTGCTCGAAACAGGAAAGATTACGGTCGAGGTCCGTTCACTGAACGGTAAGACAGCAGACATAAGCATCAAGACTTCGATGATTCCTAAGGATAAGGAAATGGTCATCCGCCAGAAGATTGCAGCGGAACTGACACGAGGAAACATTGATTTCTTCGTAACATACGAACCGAATGCTGCTGACAGTGCAAAGAAGATCAACATGGACCTTGCAATGGAATATTACCAGCAAGTGGCCGAACTTGGGGAAAAGATCGGAGCAGTCAACCTTTGGAACCAAAATCCTAACGACCTTCTCGCCATGCTGCTGAGGATGCCGGAAGTAATGGATGTGAAGAAGCAGGATGTCATCACAGACGACAACTGGCCTGTAGTGGAGGCCTGCATCGACGAGGCTCTGAAGAACATCAACAAATTCCGCTCACAGGAAGGAGAGGTTCTCTGCAAGGATGTGACTGAAAAGGTAGAAAGCATCATGGCATATTCGAAACAGATCGAGCAGTACGAGACAGAACGTACTGATGCAATCAGAGAAAAAATTTTGACCCGTTTTGCCGAACTTAAGGCAGAACCGGACCAGAGCCGTCTTGAGCAGGAGATGATATTCTACATTGAAAAACTTGACATCAATGAGGAGAAGGTACGCCTCCGCCAGCATTGCAGATATTTCCTGGACACTATGGCAAACGAACAGAATCCAGGAAAGAAACTGGGATTCATAGCGCAGGAGATGGGACGCGAAATCAACACTACAGGTTCAAAGGCCAATCACACTGAAATCCAGAAGATTGTAGTGAAGATGAAGGACGAACTTGAAAAGATAAAAGAGCAGAGTCTCAATATCCTGTAATACCTGACGCATCTTGCATTTGGGATCATTTCAAAGCAAGTCCGATCAGTTTCTTAAGCCTGTCCATGTCTGTAAGATTGTCGGCGACTTTGCGCAGAAACGCATTATACCTCCCATAATCTTCCTCACGCCCATAATACTTAAGTTCGGAATGAATCTTATCCTCGGCCTTGTCCAAAGCCACACCGACACGGAATCTTGTCGTTCCGGTAATTCTGGCAACAGAGTCTTCTGCCATACCATCAAGTACACACATGGCATATACAGCACTCTGAAGAGGAGTCATATGTGAGGAAACCCTGCAATGAAGTTCCCATGCCTGTTTAGTAACATAGTCATCCTGATCTTCAGCCTTAGGAGACACATTTACAAAAACATCATTTACGACACCGAATATCTTAAGAAAATGCCTTCGAATGATTCTTGTCCTGCTATAAATGCATGTCTTTCTCAGAAGCCACTCCCCTAGAGTAAAACTGTCATCATATTCAAGAACATCGTGCCAAAGCGACACAAAGACACATGTTGTGACAAACTCGCTGTCACCTCTGTCACAAAGAATTCTGAATGAGGTCCGGGAGACAAGATCCAGATATCTGGTCATGAGTTCATCGAAAGCCTCCATGCTTCCATAAGAAACTTCTTTCATCAAGGTCATATCTCCACGCTCAGTCATTCTGGCATATCTGTCTGAAGTATCCATAATAAAAAATCATCCTGCATGAGGATGATTTCAAAAAGGATTCCTAACTGAAGTTCAAATCCGGAATTACCTGTATGTTACCTTCTGGACCATCTGCCCGGGATCTCCGATATGAAAAGACAGAACATGGGTCTTCAGAGCGGGATCGATAGGAAGCGTAAGCACATAGTCCTTTCTGTTTTCATGGACCTGCATCTTCCACGGCTCATCCCATTCCTTGATGAAGTTCTCACATCTTACAGGAGTACAGTTGTCCACACTTACGCCAAAAGAGTTGCTACGACCTTCATAGACAGGCCACATCGGCACTGTGGAGATACATAGAGTGATTTCTGAAGCGCCTTCCGGCAGATTTCCTGCCTCAAACTTTATATCCACACGATCCGAAGACACATCTACAGGATTCTGAACCTTATCAAGCGGTTCGCCTAACTGAAGCACGTTCCAGTCAGTTCCGATACCTTGAATGATTCTGAAAGGAGACCTTATGTCCTGACCGAACAGTTCGATCTTATTCTCAAATTCAGGATACAAAAGAAAATCAGGAAGTCTGAATCTGTCGGTCGGAGCAGTCACAAGTTCAGGCATCATATGATACTTTGCACAGAATCCAGGAGGTACTTCCGAAAACATCTGATTCCATTTACCACCTTCCAATGCATGGAACTCATCGATAAGCACCTGGATGCTGTCATGTGCGGCACGGGAAGCCTGAGCATGCTCCTTGCTTCCGGTCTCATGATTTCTCTGGGCCATCAGGAACTTCATATTCATCTGATACGAAGACTTCACAGAATAACCGAGTACTTCGAAAAACGCCGTAGCCATCTCGGAAGGAAGGGTCTTAAGCATTGCCTCGCACTCGTCTGAAATCCTCTTATAGTCAGAAAGACGTCTCTGAGCAGAACCATCTTCAAAAGAATAATCGGAGTCATGAAGGTCATTGTTCGAAGGTATAGGATCCCATTCCCTCTCATATCCCATGTATTCCGGTTTCCTGTCCCATGCAAGACGATAATACTCGTCCAGAACAGTCTGGAACCTGTCCTGATATTCTTTTCCGAATACCGAAGCAAGCCACTGCGCCTGATATCTGTTGGCATTTTCATATGAAAAATCATCAAAATCCCAGGCCATATCCATGAACATCTGCACCCCGAGTTCCATAGGCTTGATATCACCCACATTCAGAAGCCAATACCTGTCTGCACCTGCATCATAAGCCTTCTTGAGTTCCGAATACATGAACGCAGGAGGAGTGGTATTGACCCATAGGTAATCGTGAGGTGTACCAAGATAACTCAAATGATAATAGACTCCGTTTCCTCCCTTGCGCGCACTTTCCTTGTCGTCACACACTCTCTTCATGTATCCGTAATTATCATCCGTCCAGACCAAAGTAATGTCTTCAGGCACCTGCAGCCCTGCGTCATAAATATCAAGAGTCTCCTTGTAAGGAACAAAAATCTGTTTTATCTGCCCGGCAGGCATATCCTTGTACTTCTCAAGAATCTGACGCTGCACATCAAACACCTGTTCCAAAGTTCGTGCTCTGACTGCCGGATCCTCAGATCCTTTCATCGCCTCATCATGTAGTCCACGCATTCCTACAGTATAAATATTGTCATACTGTGCTGTCTCACGTATACGGTCATCCATCTTCTTGACGATCCGATCCCTGTTTGTCAGGAAATTCCACTCTCCGTCCCTTCCCGTATCCCATTCCGAAGGTGCGGCATTATTGACAAGAAGAGGCTCACAATGGCTGGTCGTTATCATTATTCCCCATTTGTCAGCCATTACCTGACTGTCCGGATGGCTGTAGAATGCTCCTGTACATGTATGCATGGCAGGTGCAAGCATATTGGCCTTAAGTCTGAGAAGCAGTTCACAGACTTTGTCATATGTCCTAGGTCCGATATCCCCGAGTTCCTTCTCGAAATTCCTTTCAGACCACGTCTTCATACCCCAGTCCTCATCATTGATGAATACTCCTCGATATTTGACTGAAGGTTCGTCTGAAACAAAGTTCTCTCCATATTCCGGTGAAGCATCATGCACGACAGGAATATCAGCCCACCAGTACCATGGACTGACACCTATAGCCTCCGATATGCGGAAGACGCCATAGGCAAGACCACGTGGGTCGGAACCGGCAACTTCTACCCTTCCCTTTCCGGTAATGATGGAGAATGATTCCCACTTACCTTCCAGATTTTCTACTGAAGAAAGTACGGAAGACTTCCCCACTGTACCCAGGATAACCACTGGTCCCTCTGACATACAGGTACTTACAACAGGACGCACACCAGATACCATTTCAATATCTCCTGCCAGAGTTTCAGCCATCTGTGCAACTAGAGGATCATCTGAAGAATCGTAAACAATGGTCACTTCGGTCAGGTCGACAGTCTTCTTAGAACAGGAAGCCAGACCTGCCATAAGCAGCATAATAAAGAATATTTTTCTCATCAGGTCTAAATTTTCATCAAATGTACAGATTATTTACATAATAATAAAGATTTTGAAAATTTTAGTACCTTGTATTGCAAGGTATTCTAATTTTTATATATCTTTGCGATACCAAAGAAGCCGACTGACATAAGTCGTCGGTATGATATGTGGAAATAATAACAAAAATACGATACAGTTATGCAGAAGACCATCAACGTAGCAATCGGTGGATGCAGTTTCACCATCGATGAAGACGCTTACAAGACACTTGACGAGTACCTTGAGAGATTCAAAGGAGCATTGGAGGCAAACAGTTCCAGTGCAGAGGTCATGGACGAACTTGAAGGCAGGATTGCAGACCTCCTCAAGGCAAGACTTGGCTCCAGGGAGGTCGTGGATTTCGGAATGGCGCAAAGCGTAGTGGCTCAGTTGGGCTATCCCCAGGGGTACAAGGAGGCGGAGTCGCGAAGCGACGGAGCCGCCAGGACTCAGGGCAACGCCAAGGATGAATATCACTATAGCGGCACTGACGGAGAAAGACCGGCAAGAAAACTGTTCAGAGATACGGAAAGCAAGAAGATTGCCGGTGTATGTTCAGGTCTGGCACTATTCCTTGGTATCGATGTGACACTGATAAGAGTAATCTTTCTCGTGGCACTCATCTGCGGCTCTGCAGGTTTCTGGATTTATCTCGTCATCTGGATCGCTGCTCCGGAAGCAAGGACTGCAGCAGAGAAATGCGAACTCAGAGGAATACCGGCAAATGCAGAAAACATAAGAAGATTCACCCAGAGACAATGATCATATGGAAATCAACAACGGAATAATTGAGAACAACAAGACACAGATGAGACGAGGGGTACTGGAATACAGTATCCTTCTGATTCTGGCTTGCGGAGACGAATATGCATCATCCATAATCCAAAAGATGAAGGATGTGAACATCATCGTAGCCGAGGGCACCATATATCCTCTGCTGATACGCCTCAAGAAACTCGGTCTCCTCAACTACCGTTGGGAGGAATCTCCGCAGGGCCCGCCAAGGAAGTACTACATGATCACAAATCTTGGAAAGGAGCAACTCATCGGACTTGATGCAGCATGGAACGAACTTGCACAAGGCATTGAAACCATCAGAAACGGATCTAAAGCATAATCTTTACCACTGAAATGAAGACAACTGAAAACATAAGCCTCGCCGGATATGCATTTACAATCGAGACCGACGCATATCACGAATTGGGAACATATCTGAACGATATAAAGGAAGCGTTTGCCTCTGATCCAAGTGCAGAAGAGATAACAACAGACATAGAAGCCAGAATCGCAGAACTGCTTCGTGAGAAATGCATGAACGGAATAGTAGTGGACCTCTCCATGATACGTGACATCAGGACACGCATAGGAAATCCTAAGGAACTGGTACAGGATAACGAGGATCCGGATAAAGGAGACACTGGAGTGAGTGCCGAAAAACAAAAGACTTGTGCGAAAAACAAAAGACTTTACAGAAATATCGATGAGAGAGTCTTAGGTGGAGTATGTTCAGGTCTTGGAGCATATTTCAACATTGACAAAGTCCTGTTCAGAATCCTCTTCCTGATATTCTTCATACTCGGATTTCTAGGCATCGATGACGGACCTTTCTTCGGATTTTCAATCCTCGCATATCTATGCCTATGGATTGCCATGCCTGCGGCAAGAACAGACGAACAGAAAAGAGAAATGAAAAGAAGGCCCACCAGCCTTGACGGTTACAGGTCCGGAGACTTCAACTTAAGCACAGAGGTAAAGGAGGCTGCACAATCCCCTGCAGTAAAAGTTATAGAACGAGTCGGAGGAGTCTTCATAGGCATAACTCTTCTTCTCTTCGGTCTGAGCGGCATGATCGGATACATGGTAATCCCTTCGGTTCCAAGAATCATCAGTAATGAGATTGCAGAAGAAATTGCAGACTGGAGACCACTTGATGCAGAAGAACAGTTTATTGCAGACCTGCTCACACGCAATGATACGTTCTGGGTATTCATCCTCGTCATCATCGGTCTGATGCTCATATGGGCCATATATAATGGCATAATGTTCCTTTTTTCTCTTAAGGCACCGTCATGGAAACCTGGTCTGGTGATATTCATATCATGGCTTATCAGCATCTTCGCCCTTGCCTGCTATGTCGCCAAGGTCGCTGCCGACTCAATAGGTACTTTCTTTATTCATTTCAATGTCTTATAGGACAGTATATGAATGGTGATGGCGGCCGCAAGGAGAATGAAGAATAGTCGGAGGGTCCAGTGTCCGGCTACAAATATTGCACAATAAAGCAGTGTCAACCATAAAGTAGAAACTGCGATTATCTTGACTCTCAAAGGAATCGCCTTATGAATCATGAAGTTTGACACGTATGTACCCAGACGAGGATGATTCATAAGCCAATCATACAGACTCCTGTTGCCGCGCAGAAAAAGTGCGGCAGACAGGAGCAGAAAAGGCGTAGTCGGAAGCACTGGCAAGAAAGCCCCCAGAATTCCGAGTCCAAGGGCTATCAAGCCCAGTATGGTCAGCAGATATTTCATAAATTCAAACCAAGTCTTTGCTGTACATA